>CAYXXW010000014.1:0-23467 GCA_964469115.1 uncultured Melioribacteraceae bacterium | reverse complement strand
AACTGCTCTTCAACCTAGCTGTGTTATTGTCGACATGTTTTATACTATTTTATTTTTCTCAAATACCCTTAAATTGATTATATATCTTTCTTTGTGTTAATTCTATATGATTTACTTAAATTTTTGATTATTTCTAATTTAACCGTTGATATATTGATGTGTAGATATTGCTACTGTTATATTTGATGTGAAAATAGTTCTGTTGGTTATATTTTAGACAAGCACTAGTGTTAATGCTTATGAGAATTTCCCTTGCCCTGATCATGATGCCCCCTGCCGTAAGGAAGAATGGAAGTGATATCATGATTATGTTTGCCAAAACAATTTATGCAATTATAACTGGCATGAGCATTACTTAACCGAAATTGCATATATAATACCTGGCTAATAAAATGTAAGAAATATATCTGGGCGAATAATGTCATTTTGGTGCTTCTCCCAGATTAACTAAGAAATCGAGGTTATTATGATAAAAAAATCTAGCATAGTATTTCTGGCTGGCTTTTCTATTTTCTCGTAGTGCAGCTGATAATAACGGTGCTGGCACTGCTCCTAAGCCCTCCTTAACCCATATTGATAAAGGTACTAAGATTTTTGAAATTTCGACAGTGTCTTCTTTTTTTACTGGTTATCAAAAAATCGGTAATAAATCCATTGAAAACTATTATGATGACTGGATAGCCAAAGTAGAGACTGATTTTGGTATCGAACTAATAGTACACGACCTCTGGGAATTTTTAGATGACCTTAATTCATATTCGATAAAGACTGAAAATTACAACGTTTTAAAAGAGAAAATAACTTACTCAACGATATCCGGACTCTTCTATGCCGTCGAACTAATTGAAACAGCGGACCAAAATTCAATTGAAATCTTTTGTTTTTTGGACCATTTTTAGACTAACAAATACAGATATAGGATATTCAGGAATAATATTAATTACACTTCCTGTAGGTAGGTCACAGCACTTCTATATTATTTCTGGTGGGTGCTTAGTAAAATAAATGTCTACCCTTCTTTCTAGTTTATATGACGGAAAGTTTCGCCATTTGTTCAATTTAGTAAAAATTTGTTTTATTCGCCCATACTTAGCCTCCTTCTAATTATATATCTATCAAAACTCAGTGATTAGTCTCCAGCCTTTTATAGATTAATGTATAATCAATCACTGGTTTTTTTATAGGTCTTTATTAATAAACAGTAATCCTGACAAATCCTCGATTTTCCTGCTTTTGTTTTTTTTAGTGTTTCTTCTTTGTTTTCAAATATTGTTTTACCTATCCAATCGATTTCCGAGTATATCTCTTTAATAGGGAATTTTTCATCATATATCTTTTGATTAAAGCTGTTACCTGTCTGTATTAAACCCAATTCTCGCTCAGACTTCCATCCACTTAATTTATCATTTATTATGCCTTTGTCCATCCATGAATATGGAATTTTTAATCGCCAATCATCATCCTGTAACCATATGTCTGCTAATTCTACAATATATTCATTTTTTATACAATCAATATTATTATGTGAAATACTTTTAGTGCTAAATTCTTTTTTATCTAAATCTATACAAATTCGCCCAATATCTTCTTGTAATCTCTCAATCTGCTTGGTATTAGTGAATCTTTTCGCTTCAATATAAAATGCTGCATCTAATTTCTTGGAATATACTAATGCATCAATATGCTCTTTGCTATCTTCTTCTCCCCATGGGAATTCAAACCAAGCTACCGCATTTTTATTTCGCATTTTTATCTCAAGAAGCAAACAAATAACAAAATTATGAACAAGATTCTGTTCAGTAAATCCAGTAGAACCCCTGGCAGGATATATTGTCGAGAGTATTCTCATATATTCTATACACATTTCATTAAATGCTTTTTTAATCTTCACTTGTTTAATCATAGTTTCTGTAATATAGGCACAAGCATCAATTAAATTATAAATATCTATCTCTTCGGTATTAAAAATATACCAATTTCTCTTTCTCTTTTATGAAACACCCTTATTAGTCTATAACAAACTTCATTAACGCTCATTAAGTAAATTAAATTTATTGCATCAAATAAAAAGTGCTGTAGTAGTTTGGCAAATAGGTATTTAGCCATTCATGATTAAATAAATTCTCTCGACATACGTTTTCTTCAAATTGTGATAATAATATCTCATCAATTACAAAATGAATTTCGACACAATTTGGGTAAAAATGTAATTCCTTTTGCGCAACTTCATTAATGTCAGATATTCGCTCACTATGCTCATTAAATCTATATTCAGTTTCAAATTGAATTCTTTCTAGTGATCTATAAAGTCCATATTCAGAAACCCATTGAAATAGTAGATAACAATAATCACTATCTTGATGAATCTCAGAAAAATCAAATCTTGAAAGGCGACCCGCCGGATCTATTATCTCATTTATACACTCAACAGTAAATAAATCGTCATGTACAATATACTCTATATCCCTCTGTAAATTTATGCAAATTCTACCTTCTGGGTTTCTATAAAACGAATAAGAATATTCATAAAAATTATTTAAACTAGAAAAGACACCACTAAATTCCTCTCCAACCATGTGAAAATGTGATCCATTAATTACTGAAATTGCCATTAATGGAGAAATCCCTAGTTTGCGATAAGTGGAACTTCCGCTTTCATCTATTGCTTTCAATATTTCCTCGCGAACTGGATTTCCAATTTCACAAAGCTGTATTCCTCTGAATTTAGCAAAAAATTCTTCAATACAAATGTTAATTCTTGAATGTATATTTGGTATTAAAGAGCCTGAGCCCATAATTATGGCTGTGTTTGGTGGTATCTCTTCAATTTTTACACCACTACCTGCACATATATGTATTCTAAAAACAATACTTAAACCTCTCTCTTCATCAAGTATAAATGCTATTGCTCCTGAGTTATTACCGGTATAAGACATAGCATGGTCGTTCAAAGTTTCTCTTAGTGGGCCATTAAAAGCTAAAACATTATTAAAAGTTACATCATTTAATGCTTCTAATAACAGAATAGTTTCTTGCCAAAATTTCACATCTCCTGCGAAAAATATCCCAAGTTTTTTATCATCAAATTGTTTAAATTTCATTACAGTATCTAAATATCTATTATCACTAGCAAGCATAGAGAATGTTACACGAAAATCCGATATCAACAACACTTGTTCTTCATGTTTATAGGCAGCGATGAAGGTCATCGTAATATCCCCCCATATCTTATTTGTTTCTCATATAAAACATAATTGTTTTCTTATACTCTTTTCTATTAACTAATTATTTCAACCGTGCTTCCACCTGCTCGATCCTTTGTCACAACAATCTGCTTTTCAATTTTATCTTTTAGATCAGATACATGTGATATTATTCCAACAAGCCTATTTCCCTCAGTCAAACCTGCAAGGGTTTGTATTGCTTGATTTAATGAATCTTCATCCAATGAGCCAAAACCTTCATCAACAAACATTGTATCAAGTTTTATTCCCCCGGCTGAACACTGGATTTCATCAGCTAGACCTAATGCCAATGATAGCGATGCTTTAAAAGATTCTCCGCCGGAGAGTGTTTCAACACTTCTTTCAGAACGATTGTTGTAGTCGATAACATTTAGCTCAAGTCCACCCTGGCTACGTAAATTCGTCGCTTCAACACGTCGTTTTAACTCATATTGCCCTCCTGACATAACCTTAAATCTTCTATTCGCTCTAGCTAGTATTCGGTCAAAATAAGTCATTTGAATATATGCTTCAAGCATTATTCTTTCCTTACCACTGATATTTCCATTTGCTGTATTAGACAGTGCTTTAACCCATTGCCATTTTACTTCAACTTCTATAAGATTTACTTTTTGCTCATTAATATTTTCTAGTGCTGATTGATTTGTATTAATCCGCGAACCCACATCTGTCAAAACCCCTGCGGCCTTAGTTTTTTCCACTATTAGAGTAACTTGCTTTTCTAATTCCACTTCTGTATTAATTTCTTTTGAATCTTTTAATTGCTTCTTTAGGGCTTTCACTGATCCAGTTAAATCATCGATTTGTGATTTGCAATTATCATATGCTTGCTGAGCATCGTTAAATTTCTTTAATTGGTCTTTTATCTTTTTCTCATTATCCGATATAAGATTAAGCGCTTTTTCTTTGCTTTCAAATGCCAAAGAACCCACGAGCTTTTTAATGTTTTTAGTTAAATTGTGGGTGTCTTGTTCAGCTAACAATATCGATTTATCTATTTGTGAAATCCCAGTTTCTATTTTTTTGTATTCCATTTCTTTGCCAGGAATTAATTCTTCTAATTTAGATTTTCTCTCAATTTTCTGTTTCTCATTTGTAATTTTCATGGTTAGATCTTTTATTCTTTTATTTATTTCAGATTCATTCGTCTCAATTTTCTCTTCTAATTCAGAAAAACCATTTATTTCAAAGAGATCTTTTGCTTGGTTAAAACACTCATCAAACTTACTTTCTTTTTTTCCCTTCAATTCACCAGACTCTTTACTTAGCTTGGTTGTTGTCTCCAGTGATTTATCATAATCTTCTTTCACATTATTAAGTTCTTCCTCGCTTGGCGCAAAATCTGTCAGTGAGGCAAGTTCCGGATGAGATGTTGATCCGCAAACAGGGCATTTGTCACCTTCTTGCAGGTTTTGAGCCAATACTCCAGCCTGTTCATCAAGAAATGCCTTATTCTTTTCGTTGTACTCTTTACTTAGTGATTCTGTCGTCTGTTTTGATTGAGTGTATTCGCTTTGTAGCTTTGTAAACTTGCTAAAAGTATTTCTATATTGTAATAAGTTTTCGTTTAGCTCAGTAATTCTTTTTTGTTTTTCTATTACAATTTCCAGTTGACTAGAGAGTTTTTCTTTATTTACTCCAGCGTTTTTAAAAGTATCTAGCTCAATTCTATTATTCTCTAACTCACTTTTTAGTTTTTCAAGCAACTGATCTTGTATTCCTTTTTCTTTAATATACCCATCAAATTCTTTATGCTTATCCTCTAAATTCTGCTTTAATTTTTCTAATTCATCATATTGGTGGAGTTTGCTTTTATCAACAGCAACAGTTTTAGCTAAAGTATCGCGTTCTTCTTGCTTTCCTTTTTCCAATTTCAGATTATTAAGCAGTACTTCAATCTGGGGGATTAAGTCACTGAGTTTTTCATTATTCTCTTTTAGACTTTTCCTCGCCTTATCATTTTCTTCAGCTTTACTTAAAATTTTTGTTATACCTTCAAGTTCTTTTTCAGTTCCTTTAATTAATTTGTTTAATGCAATTTTTCTTTTTTCGTCTTCTTCTATAAGTTTTTGAATTAACTCAATTGTGTCGACAAAAGGTAGGTTATCGGATTTAGCTTTATCAAGGTCCAAGGACAGAACATCATCCTCTCTGCAATCAACCCCTTTGATATATTGTTTGATACTACTATTTAATTCTTCTCTATGGGTATTAATTGCACCTGATTTAGACTTGAGTTTTTCTTGGAGACTCTTATATGGCTCTGTCTTAAAAATTTGACGGAATATCTCTTTTCGGTCCTCTGTTTTTGCTATAAGAAGCTTCAGAAAGTCCCCCTGCGCAATCATTGCAATCTGAGCAAATTGATTGCGATCAATACCAATTATTTCTTTAATGGCAATTGTAACTTTATTTAATCCCGTTTCAATTCTCCCATCAGGAAACGTCAATTGAGCATCTGCAATTTGACTCGTCATACCATCTCCCCTTAAAGATAGACGTTCATATTTGGGGTTTCGTTTCACTTTATATATCTTTCCAGAGTATTCAAATAGCATTTCAACATAAGTTTTAGTTCCCGAATCAGAATATTTACTGCGCAGCATATTTGCCTTACGATTCCCTCCACTGGCCTCTCCATATAGGGCAAAGGTTATTGCGTCAAAAATCGTCGTTTTACCGGCTCCGGTATCTCCCGTAATAAGATACAAGCCTTTATCACCAAGTTTATCCATTTCTATTATTGTTTCATCAACATATGGTCCAAATGCGGATATTGTTAGTTTTAGTGGTCTCATTCCTTATTCCCCCAAATTTCTTCGATTAAATCCAATGATAACTTTTGTTGTTCTTCAGTCATTTCCTGATTGTTTTGCATTTCGTAAAATTCTTCAAAAAGTTTGATTGGCGTCTTGTTTTCAATATTATTGTCAACTGTTATATCAGCATTTGCTCGAGTACGTGTGTTATCGTAATCAAATTTCATAATATTTTTATATATTTTTCTGAGTTTTCCTAAAGCATTTGAAATCTCTTCCTCATCTGTCAATGTAACATGAAGATAATCTTCAGTATTTGTGTCTTTATAGTAATCCGTAGAATTAATTTGAGAATAAGTTCCCTTTATTTCTCTCATATCTCTTTTAGGTGTAAGCGGAGCTAAATCATACTGAACATTCTCTTTTTCAAGTAGTTTTATAAGAGTTACAGATTTTCTGTGTTTAGACTCTGAAAAAGAGTATTTAAGAGGCGTCCCGCAATATCTTATCTTTTCGTTTGAAACACTTTGCGGTCCATGAAGATGCCCAAGTGCAACATAGTCAAATTGTTCAAACACACTTGCATCAACATTATCCAGGCCACCAATTGATATATCTTCTGACTCACACCTAGTAGCTCCTGTTACAAATTGATGTGACACTAAAATATTTCTTTCACTAATATTTATGTCCATTTTATCTACAACTACTCTTATAGCGTCTGTGTATGTCTCAATTTTTTCATCCTCATAAAATCTTTTCACATGTGCTGGTTTTATAAATGGAAGCATATACAGATTTACAACTCCAAATTCATCTTCCATTGAAACTGGTGTGATTATTCCACTATAAACCGGAGAAAGAAAGACTCCGCTTTGATTCATTAACTTACATCCAAAGGCAATACGTTCAGGAGAATCATGATTACCACTAATAACAAATATCTTGAGGTGTCTTTTTGAAAGCCTAACAAGAAAATCATCGAATAGAGTTACCGCTTCAGCTGATGGAACAGATTTGTCGTAAATATCACCAGCAATTATTATTCCATTGGGTTTTTCTCTATCAATTATCTCAATTATTTTTAATAAAATGTATGCTTGATCCTCAATCATAGAAAACTCGTTTATTCGTTTTCCTAGATGGAGATCAGATAGATGTAGTAATTTCATACTTTCTCCTCTTTCATTATAAACTCAATTGAATGTGTCTCAATTTATATTAGTTGTGTAAATTGGCTATTTTATTATATAGATTTTTAAGTTCAATAATATCCATATCTAAAATCGGTTCATACATAAACGAGTTTACATGAATATTTTCTGGAGTCATAATATTTACCGAATCAAGCAATTTTATAGTCTCTGTACTTCCAATTTGCGAATATCCTTCATACAAATTCCTTGTCTGGTTATTATTGTTTTCTACATAGTCTAAGAAAGCATTTTTATCACCATATTCCCTTGTTTTCTTGCACACCCAAGTAAAAGTATATGCTGAACCATTTATTTCATTAATCATAAATTCTTCAGCTTTCAATCTAATAGCTATAGCTATAACAATTTTATTCTCCAAACAAATATCTATTTCTGTTATAGTATCTGCTGACTCATATATCAATTGATTAAATATTTTGGTATCTAATATTTCTGACGGGAAATTATCTTTGTTTAAATATTCTTTAAAAACATTTTTTATATGACCTACTGTTATGTTATTGGAATTACTCTTGATATGTAAAACACAAGTCAGAAGCATAGAATCTGTGTCAATGTTTGGGACGTCATTAATTTTCTTATCTACTCCATACTCTAGCAGATTTCTGATAAATGGTACTAATGCAATTATATTAATTTGATTAAGGTTGTTCTTCCAATAATTAAATGGTTGCTTTTGATATTTCTCTTTTTCTAAATTGATACAGTCAATGCTTTTTTCACCTTTAAACCTGCAATCTCTGTCTAATCTTAATCTGCTTGAAACAGTTCTATAAAAATCAAAATTATGAGATAAAATTAACATAAAGAATTTATCATATTCTGCAATATCTTTTAAGTATTCAACAATAGCATATTTATTCTTATAATCAAAAGAGTCTGCGATATCGTCAATAATAAATAAAGTTTCTTCATTATTAATTTTTCTTTTCTCGATATCAAAGATAACATTAAGTAAGTATAATGCTCTTCTTTCACCCTGGCTCAGAGTGTTTTTTCCTTCAAGCTCCTTGCGATTCATCTTAATCCAGTTAGTTTTGTCTAGGTTATTGGTATCACCATCTTTACAAAAACTAAAAATAACTCGTGGTAAGCTTTCTCCTATTATTGAACTTTTAATGTTTTCAATTTCCATTTTAAAAGGTACATTGAATCTACTTTCAAAAATATCTAAAGCATGTTTCCATGGTGTCTCATCTGTATTTGCAGAATTAAGTTCATTCTCAAATTGCTTGTATTCCCTTACTAGCTCTTGAAACAATTTTTCTTCGGATTTCAAATATGACAACCAGAGAATCTTTCGAAATTCATCTAATCTACTACTTTTAAGTTCTCCAATAATTTCTGGGTAATTCTCTAATATGTCTTTAAGTTTTATACCTTTTACATCACTTAGGAGTTTTTCAATCTCCTTAAATTCTGAAGTGTCTTTTAGTTTATCTTCGATTTCCTTGATTTTAATTTTTAAATCATTAGTTGAACTTACTTCAACATCACCGGTTAGTAATACTCTATTATTTTTTACAAAGAAGCTGTTTTTTGTAAAGTTTTTCAAGGTATCCTTTAATTTAGGCAAAGTAAATCTTCCCTTATCAAAAAATGAATATTCTGAATAGATTTCATCTGTTCGCTCTAAAAACTTTTCAATACTACTTTGAAAATATAGGCTTTTTATCTTTTTTAAAACACCACTATCAAAAATATCAGAGTATTTTATATTACTATATTCGACATCTATTGAATCAATATTTATAGTATTTAAATTAAGTAAAAGACTTTTTTCTATAAAATTAAAATCATTCATGATTCTCGGTTCTATCTCAAACACTTTTTTCCCAAGAGTAACCTTTGAAATTTTAAGCCCAGATTTTTTTTCTAATATTTTTAGAATTTTTTCTTTTACTTTTATTAAGATTTTCAATTTATCTTTAAGTTCTTTATTAATTAATAATGTAGCTATATTTGACGATTCATAATAGCTTTCATATGAACGAATTACAAAAATCTCTTCTGGTTTTATTAAATGATTATCAACCAATATTTTAATCTCTACCGGCTTTCTATCAAATATTTCATCTTTAATATCTTCAAGTTTATTCTCTTGTATTTTATGAAAAACCTTTGATAATGACGTTTTCATTAAACCATTTCTAGCATAAATTGCATTTACCTTATAATCACCAAAAGTAAACTCTTTTTTAATGTTTTGTATTCCATAGCAATTCTGAAGTTCAATTTTTAAATTTTGCATTAATAACTCCTTCTTTTTATCCCTATCGTCACAATTTCTCTAATAATCTCATCCAAACTCTTAACAAATAATTCAAGGTCCTTTATTCTTTTCTTTATTTTAGTTTCATCAATATCTATTAATTTTCCTGCTGTGCTGTAGTCGCCAATATGTGCAATTTGATGTCTTCTCTCTATCAGTACTTCTATGGAATGTACTGTGTTTTTTCCTTTTGTTATGTTAGCTGCTTGTTTAACAATATCCTCTATACCGTATCTCAAGAACATCTTGTCAACTGTCTGGAACTTTTGTGTAGGGTGTGCCATATAATAATTTTCAACTAATGCTTGAATTTGTTTATATGGATTATCTGTGTTCAGCAGTTCTAGTGCTAGTTTCACAGTGACTCCCGTTGATTCAAGAAACTTTAGCATTTCTTTTTTTATTGGCTTATTCTTAATATATGGGATCAGCTTTTCAGTAAATACATTTGATACATATGCATCGAATGCAGCTACTGATAATACAACTGCTCCTCTGACTATATCTTTTGGAAAACTAATACCTTTCATGTTCTTGTTTCTAATATAGAAATTAATTAGTCCTTCGCTACGCTGTATAGTCTTTTTAAATTGTTCAAAAGCTTTAGTTGGCATTGGGTCCTTTCTGGTGGTTTACTGGTTTTATGTGGGTTTCTTTGCGGTGTGGTATTACTATACTACTGTTATTGTTTTGTGCACTGGTGGAATTGGTGCTAAGCATTTATAAGCATCCTGATCTTCACTCTTTCTTTGTGTTTACCGCAGAAGCGTGAGACGTTTCGTTTTTGGGAATTTTAGGAGATCAATTATCATTACAAACCTCCATTGAACTAATCCTTCTTTCCTAAAGTTATCTCTTCAATACGTTCCCACCCTTTTGGCCTAATACTTAATTCAGCGGGTAACTCAAACGTGTCAGAAATGTATTCACAATCAGATAAGTATTTCATTATAAAATATACCGCTTGATCTTCATTTATTTCAGGATAGAAAATTGCATAATCTTCCTGTGTTAATATGATAGTAGAACCTTGGTATGTAGATAGTCCAGCTAAATTCTGTAAAACCAAATCACATTTTTCCTTAGGGTTTTTGGGGTACAATTGTATCACTTGACTTAAAGATAAATTTGGGAATGGCATTTCTTCGTTTTGTATATTCATTAATGTAATAACTGGATCATTAATTATTGTTCTATGTCGTGTAAATGCAGATATTTTAATCAAATCTTTCTTAGTATCTCTTGCTCCTGGAATATCCTCTGCTGCATTTTGTGATATTTGATAAATACCACATATCGGACAATCTATCCATAGTAATGACCTCATACCTATTCCTTTTATCTTAGCTTTTTCACTTTTGCATAGTGGGCACACTTTAACCATAACTCTTTCCTCCTTCTATATTGTGGATGCATTTAGTTATTTGTTATTTAATTTATATACATTATGGGACAATGCATCCATATAATTTATTATCTATAATATTTGAAATCCCACTCTTTTTGAGATTACTTAAATTCTCACCGCTTTTTAAAATCACCTATTCTCATTCTCTTGTTCATCAAAGGAATTACTAATGACAATTTCATTGATTTCCTGTACCATGCCACTTAATAAGGTTTTCACATATTCATCAATTTCTCCATTGAATTCACATACTTCAAGTTCTTTACCTTTATACAACTTTTGGACAAAATCAATGTACTTAAATTCTAATTCCTCTTGTCCATCTATTAATTTTGTAGAAATCTCATTACCTTCTTCAATAGTAAATTTAACCTTCATCAATCTTCTCCTCTAAATTTCTTAAGATTATATTTTTTAACTCTTTTTTTGATAGATGCTTTGCCACCATCTGTAATGCTGGCTATATAATCAACAATAGCTTTTCCTTCAATTTCTCCTTCAAGTTCAGCAGATCTTATTACAATTTTATCATCTTTAGCTCTACACAATAAAACATTTTGTGCATCTCCAAGCATTGGAATAGTGGCATTGTGTGAAACCAAAATTATTTGTTTGAGTCCCTTAATTTTTTTAATTGATTTTATAAGGTTTTTATTTATATATTCAGGGGCTAAGTTATCTTCCGGTTGATCAATAATGAGTGGGGCATAATCATCTTCATAACCTAATATAAGATCTAATAATACAGACGTTTTCCATCCTGCACTTAATTTATCAAAATCTTTCCCTTCTTTTGTAGTGATTTTATATGTTCTTTTATTTTTTTGTTCGAAAGCAGAAGATATTTTCGCAACGAAATCATCATAACCATCTACTTTTGGGCTTGTTTTGTAATTTGTTTTATATAATAAGTTTGGTGCAATGTCTTCAAATTCATCAATCTTACAACCTCGCTTTAAAAAAGAATTTAGTGTTTCGAGAAATGTATTTTTATTCAATGCAAGTGAGTTTTCTACATACAAAGTATGGCCTTCAGCTACAATCTCCTTAGATTGAATTTCATATGAATATGTTGAAATTTTAATAATCATACTATCAAATGTTTTTTTTGCACTAATATATTTTCTTATTGACGATAACAGATTACTATAGCTTCGTTTTTTTTCTTGAGCTTCTTTATTAGTTTTTGATAAATAGATATCTACCTCTGTTTTTTTATGGGTAAGTATTTCTCTTATAGTTCCTTCAAAGCATGTTTTATCTTCAAATCTTTCTAATTTTGCTTTAAGTAAATTAATTTCTTTGTCCACATTTTCTGATAGTGGATTTACATTCATGGTTTCTTTTAAAGTATCTAGCGCTTGAAGGGAAGTCTTAAAAAACCTATCCAGCGTAGTAATAAGTTCTTCAACTTGATTTGTTGGTATAATACCTTCAATCAGGTTTTTATTTGCATAATTTTTTGCTAGTAAAGAAGATACTACAGGTATTTTGCTGATATTTTTTTCTTCTTCTTGAATTACTTTTACTTGATCAATTAATTTATGCAAATCATCTTTTAGTAATTTTAGGGCATCTCTAGTCTGTGTTTTTTCTTCGCTACTGACACAGAATACTTTCTTGATTAAATCTATATTTTCTATTCCGTTTCCAGTCTTTGAGTTGTTAATTATTTCTACAATATAATTTTGCGAAATATAATAAGGGACAATGCCAGAAGGGTTTATAACATTAATATCTTCAACGCCTAATTCTAGGTAATTACTATTTTCAAAATCATTTTTTATTTTCCGATATATCGAATCAACTATAAGAGTTTTTCCCGTTGATGAACCACCAATAACGACATTCAATCCGGGTTCCAAACTAACATCAATATCAACTTTGTCGTTTTGTAAAATAACTCTTTCAATACACTCAGACCATTCGTTAGGCGCTTCATTAGAATAAACAAATCTATCTGCTTCAGACAACGATAAGCGTAGTCCATTAAAAGTAGGCTTTGCCATCATCCATGTAGGAATAAACTCTGCCGCATCAGCAGCTTTTACACTTGGGTACTGTACTGGCTTATAATTATCTGTACATGTCAATAAATTTACAAATCCTTCAATTCCAAGTCTTTGAAAGTATTCTATGGTATGTTCTAGTCCTTCATTTGATCTTGCTGTGAATCCCTCAAAATGATTATAATAAATGTTTCTTTCAAGTGTTGTATCAAATATCATTCCTTCTGCAATTGAGTTATCAAATGTACTGTGAGATTGCCCGCCATGTGGGAGCAACATGATGTCCAAATTATCAAACTCGTTAATGATTTGCTCAAGATGTGGCACCCATTCCATTTCTTTAGTAACAATTTTATCTGGATATAATTTATCTAACGACTCATTAATAATATCTATATGTTCTTCTGTAATTGGCACATTAAAAAGTATATGACAGTGGTATGGGGGTTTTGACTCGTGGTTTTTTATGTGTAATTCAGCACCAAGAATTACATTGTCTGCTATTTCATTCAATCTGATATATACAGATTTGTTTATAGTATTATGGTCGGATAAACTAAGTAAATGCTCAGAATCACCTGTCAAAGATTTTACCTTTTCCAACAATATCCTCACATTATACTCTTCATTAATTTTATTTGGGTTATCTGATGTATGAATATGGATATCTATATATATTGGTTTCACATTTTCCTCCTCTCAAAAAAGTAATAAACTTCATACAGACTGCTTTCTATACCCTCACTAATCCTCCCAATAATCCACTAACTCACTCCCGTTATACAACGCTGCATCATCTGTCTTGCTGTTGTTCCAGATGCCTCTGCCCTCTTCCCAGTTGAAGTCTCCTGTGTCTTTGGCTTTGAATCCCGCTACTTTACATTCCTGGCCTGCAGCCAGCACATACCCTTTTGGAAAATCAAAATCCTGTTCTCCAAGGACAGATAGGATCCACCATCCGGTCATATCTACAGGGCTTGGTGTCTGGTTCTTGATTACTATGTATTCTGCCTCTTTATCAAGTTCGATTATTTTAACTCCCTCAGTATCCGGCGTTTGTGTTGCTACCGGTATTGGAGTTGGTGTTGGTTCCGGGGTAGGTATTGGTACCGGTACTGGTGTAATGGTTGGTACGGGTATTGGTTCGGGCGTTGGAACCGGTGTTGAGCTTGGTACAGGCATTGGTGTTTGTGTATATATAGGGCCTGGTGTTGGTGTAATTACAATTATTTGGCTGGGTGTGGGTGTCGGTATCTGCGTTGGTACTGGACTCTGTGTCGGTATAGGCGTCGTGGTTGGTTGAGTTGTTGCAGCTAGAGTTTCTGTAGGTACAGGTGTCTCGGTAACTTGAGGAGTCTGTTCTGGTATAACAGTCGGTTCAGGTGTCTGTGTCAGCACCTGACTAGGCATAGGTGTTTGTGTAACTGTTGAGACTGCCTCTGCTATCGAATTTTCTATACTGGTACTTTTAGTATTATTTTCACTAATACAACCTGTCAGACTTATTAATAAGAACCCTGTTAATATCAGATTAATAACAATAAAAGGCATCATGCAGCCGCTCGTTGCAATCCTTCGGGCTTTTCTTTTTCTTCCTGCCTTGGTATTAGGAATACCAGTTGCCCTAGCAATCTTTGACTTTGTTTTTGAAATTCCAGTTGCTCTCTTCCAAGAGAACCCAGCTTTTCTCATATTTCCCCCATTGCTTTTAGTTTTTGTTTTTTTACTTGTACCTCTCGTTTTCTTCTCCTTAGTGTGTATGGCAGATTACTTACTGCTATATTTTTCAATAACCTCTTCTAGCATCAAGATAACACCACTATTTTTTTCAAAGAATCTCTGTGTTGTAAGAGCTGTCTTAAGGCCAGTAATTGATTTAATGTTAAATTTTAGCGAAATTATTCCGTTTATAAAGTCTGTGTCTTTCGCATATGACTCACTGAGATAAGGCAGAATAAAAACACCATATTTATCGATATCATCTATGTCTACATTCTTACTGTTAAGTTCCGCCATTATTTCATAGAAGTTCCTTTTCCAAAGTTCATGGTGATATGTGTTATCGTCCATAGATACAGAATCAATGCCTAGAGACTCCCATTCGGTACAGTTGACTTGCCCAATGACCCCTATTGCGCTTAAACAGGTTTTATTGAAAATATTTTTATCTATTGCCATTACCAAAAATTCATCGATGGCATCTATACCCAATGGCACAATATGTATCTGGAACGATTCTTGATCTACTATTGATTGCATTTTTTCTGTGGAAACCCAGTTTTCTTTCATGAGCTTAATTGCCATGTGGGCTTCGTTATTTTCATCAAACTCATTCTCCCACCAATAAATTTCACGATTTTCATCTTCAAGTATTTTTGGATCCACATTCCCAAGCACTTCTTCAAAGCTTCTTGTCTTTGGATTATATTCTAGCTCTTTAGAAACATAACAACCTAGCATAGGCTCCCAGTAGATATTCTCAGGAATTTCAGCAGCTTTATCTATAGGCTCTAAGATGTTTACACTCTCATCATATATATATGCTAAAGAATTTGTTTGCTCATCATTATTCTTTTTGGTGGTGTTATCCAGACCGACTGCAATGGCCGTTACAATTGAAAAAACTGTGAAAAGCATTATCACAATTAAAATTACTAATTTCTTGCTGTTTTTATTTCTCATCAGAACTCTCCTTTACAACCTATTAAAATAAACACTTGGAATACCATATGAACTGTCAAAATTATCACCATGATCATTTCCTGTTGATGCATATGAGTAAATAGCTTCATAATCTCCCCATTTCGATCTCACTGATTTTATTTTTCCGTTTGCATCCCAAGATGCTGCTTTCGCAAAGTGATTACCCGAATAGAAAATTGCATCAAGAAAACTATCTGTAGAAGAGGCTTCTTCATATAAGGTTCCACTTCTATTTGCATATATTGTGCCTGTTGTCTTTTCCATAAATGCAATTGCTGAGGAATTACTTCCTATAGAGCTGAAATCATCATTATAGATACCTACAACATATGCGGCACAGTTATATTCTGGTGATTCCGGATAAAGAAAATCATTACTTGAAGGATTTGAAAATCTAAATCCATTATCTATAGTTTCATACCATAATAATGACTCTGCAGGAATCGAGTAAGTTTTTACTACAGTTGTTGTACCTCCTGCGTTTGTAGCAGCAACTTTAAAATACTTTCTTCCAATATATCTTCCAGAAGATAAAGTTGCCCAATAGTCATCATCGTCATCCGGTTCCCAGTCCCCACAATATACATCATAACCAATATAGGTTAATGTGCAGTCACTGCCCCCATCTTCCGGTGCATAAAACTTAGCCGATGTCACGCTATCTGTTGTAATAATTGCCACATCATACTCAATACCCTTAAAATACTCCCCGGCACTAGTACTCGGTGTGCTCAGTGTAAAGCTGGGACCGGCCGCCATAACTGTTGATATACAGTATGACATTGTAAAAACACATATAAAAATCATTGTCATGTAAACCTTACTATTTTTTATTAATTTCATTCAAATCCCCCCGTTTTTTCAATCCCATGCTATAGCTCCTGCAATTTTTAATTTTGCTTTTGATATTCCTGTTGCTCTCTATTCGTTGTCTTATAGCTAATCTTAATGATTATCACAATGAATACCTTATATTAGGTTCGGTAACAGGCACCTTGCTATAGGTGCGAACATTAACTGTAAAACTGCTCTTCAACCTAGCTGTGTTACTGTCGACAAGTTATATACTATTTTATTTTTCTCAAATACCCTTATAGTGATTATATATCTTTATTTGTATTAATTCCATATGATTTACTTAAATATTTGGTTATTTCTAATTTAACCGTTGACATATTGACTTGTAGATATTGCTTTGTTATATTTGATGCGAAAATAGTTCTCTTAGTTATATCTTAGACAAGCACTAGTGTAAATGAGAAAACTAAAGACGGCAACCTGTTTCAATACATATGTACTAAAAGTCGAAGGGTTGTCCTTTTTACATGTAAAATACCTTTAACAAACTAACAAAACGACAAATAAAGTTATTAATCTTCTAAATTAGGCTGCTTATAATAAAGTTGTATATTGATTACTTAAAATGTTTCTTGTTTTTATTCTGCTTTCCCATAAACTACATATTTTTGCGGAGCATGTCCGCTATATCTAAACGGATAACAAGTAACCAATACAAGCATTGAACCATTGTGCGCTTCGAATCTAAGCTCGCTATCACTATTAACTATTTCGATTACTGAAACAGAATATTTAAATTCAAAACCATTCATTTCGATAGTAAGTTTATCGCCGATTTCTGCATATCTCAATATTGAAAGGTCAGTGTCCCTATGTCCCATGAGTATACATAATCCTTCTTGGTTTGGTAAATATGAGGATGGTAACCAACCTATATTTTTTTTAAGTGTATTTTCATTTACATTTGGCATTATTTCATAGGTACGAGTATGCTTAATAGTGCTAATTTCAATACTTGCAAAGCTTTCGGCTGTATTGTCATTTTCATTACTTAATTTTGATGCTGGTGTTGTAGGAACCAGAAAATTCGTGATCTTTGGTGTTGTAGAAGGTGTAACTAATGGTGTTTGGCTTGGTTCTACAGTTTCGTTTATAGATAGTTCCTCTTTATATCCTGGCTCTAGAGTTTCAATAATACGGTATTCTTTACTCGTATCCACCACTTCAAAATTATTTTCAATTTGGATTATAGCCATAAACACTAAACCTGTTATAAAAATAGTGGCAACGAAAATTATAACTGCTACTATCACTAATATCTTTTTCATTATGCTTCCTTTCTCAGTTTAGTACATGCGGTCTGCCTCAGACAACAATACTAGATTCTCCAAACAGTTCTCTAATACAACCATACCTCGACTTGACGATGCGTCTATCACATATCCAGTGCCTTCATAAATTCCAACGTGTATTATATTCATAAAACGACCGTTTGAATTAAATGACCAAAAAATATGATCTCCCATCTGTAAATTTGGTATAGCTATAGTTAATCCGTTATTTACACAATATCGTGCTTGCTCCGCAGTTGTACCGGTCGTAAAGTGCAATACCTCCGTCTCTTGATACGCCCACCTCGCAAAATAACTACAATCGACATATAACTTACCTTGCCCTCTTTTAGTTCAGCTGTATGGGTGTCCTAAATGTGTTAGCGCGTATTCTACAATCAATGTGCCTAATTCTCAACTTCGGGAAGATCGTTGATGAGGTTTGGAAGCTGTTGTGGCGTTAAGCCGTTAAATGCATCCATTCCGCAGATTTCCATAAACATTGCAAGGTATTGCGGCGATATAAGTTCGTTTAGTATTTCATTTTGTTCATCGTTAAAATTATAGATTTCAGCTCCTTGTTCATAAGTTTTACCTTCCATAGTGATAATTAGAGTTCGTATTACTTCAGGAGTAGGTTCTGGCATTGGCGATACATCGTCCACAGGTGTAGGTGTTGCACTTGGGTTTGGCGTAGGACTTGGTGCCGGTTCAGGGGTAGGCGCTATTTCTTCTTGTATCTCATATGAAATGCTGTTCATATCCCAAAAGATTTCATTAAGAGATTTTATTTTTTTTTCATCCATAATTGCGACGTCCATATATTCATCTGGATTATCATTTATTGTAGACTTAACAGAAAAAACGGCTAATACATCAATCCAATTTGTTGGGGCATAACCTGCTGTAGCAGTTTCACCCTCGATAATAACCTCGTTAACCTCTCCCACATTAACAATAATATTGGTAATTAGGTTGCTGTACTCTGCATTAATATCTTGTACTACTTGAGATATGGTAGGTTCTTCTCCATCTGTCTCATTAGAAAACATAGCAAGAGGTGAAGAAATAATCGCTATTATGACAGCGATGATGACAATTACAACAACAGCAACCACCCCGCCCGCAGCGATTGCAGCTATAAATCCTTTTATCGCAGTAACAGAAACTTTCACAGTAGTGATCGCAGCTTTAACCGATAATTTTATTCCTTTTGCGGTGGCAATAGCTGCTTTTTTAGCAACAACAGCCGTTCGCTTTGCGTTTTTTGCCGCAGTCTTTACAGCTTTCGCTGTTCTTTTTGATGTTTTAACACCTTTTTTGGTGGTCTTTACAGCCTTGTTTCCCGTCCTTACTGTCTTATTCACAGATTTGACCGACTTATTAGTTTTCTTTCCGGTGTGTATAGCACTTTTAGCTTTTTTACTCTCCTTGTCCGCAGTATGTCGAACTTTTACTGAAGAACGCTTGGCATTATCAGCTTGTTCCTTTTTTACATCAGACTCAAATTTCTTATCATATTTGTCTTTTTGTTTAACCTCATGATGTTCCCGTGCTTTTTTCCCGCCTTTTTTAGCAAGGCTCTTTGTTTCTTCGACCGTTTTACCGCTCACCTTTTTAGTGGCAGTTGATGCTTTTTCAGTAATACTATCTGTTGCGTATTCTTCAGGACGATGCTGGCCTTGTTCACCCGGCATATGTTTAGTAATACCGTGCTGCATTTTATTTACTTTTCTAGCTGTGTCAGTTGTTTTATCTATCTTGTTTTTTATACCGCCTATTGAACGGATGGACTTTTTGAGCGTTTTTGGTTTGCTCATTGGTGGTTTTTGTTTTGGTGGGTTCATAGGTTGCTCCTTTCTATTTTGGGCACAAAAAAACTCCTGAGTCTCAGAAGTTTTCCCGGTTTATTTATTTTATTTTACGATTACTCAATCTGCTTGTTATAAGCTTGATGCTGTTCGTCTGGTTCTAGTCCCATTAATATATAATTCCGATCAAGATCAGATTGTGATAAATCCATTCCTGTGCTATTGAGGCTCTCAAATATAAGCTAAGAATCGTCAACTGTACGGTCAAGTGTAATGTTTACTATTTGTAACTTTGCTACCTCATTAATAACATCAGTAGATGTAAGCTCACCTCTAGATATCATTTCAACAAAGACTTCATAATTGTCAAGCTATCTTGAATTCTTAATGCCATCCATCGGAGAGCATTTAATAAGTCTTATTAATACTTTCTTATCAATTTGTGTCAGGAGCATTTTATATTTCTCTTCGTCATCTTTTTCTATTAAAATCACCCAGTCCGGATTATATCCGCCAAGTAGAGTATCAATAACAAACTATGACAGCAGCTTTACATATACTTTGACACGACTATTTGTTTCAAAGTTTTTTAGTAACTAACTCTTCTTGACCAGAACCGTATATTACATAATCATAAACCGACTTTTCGATTGCTATCATATTTTTATGAAGATATACATATAGTTCTTTGTTCTTTAATTATTCGTTAACATAACCAAGCTTTTTATCCGCCGAGATTGCATGTCTCTCTTTTGTAAAAATAGATCGTCTTTTTATATACTTCTTAACATAAGTTGGGTTTTTAGTGTCCACTAAGTGTTGACTAGTTCATGTTTAGGAGGGTTTTTGCATATTTCACATTATCAATACCTTTTATATTATATTAACCATTAGAACTATGGAGTAGTGATTTTGTATCGTTGGTCAAGCTTTTTAACCAGTTATTACAGCATTACCTATGGAACACCCTTGATACAATATTTTACGATAAACACACTAGCAATACCAAAAATGCAAATGATTAATTTAACCCGGAATAGCGGCTCTCAATCACCGGGCTGGCGGCTTAAAATATCACAAATAACTCAAATTTGCAATAATTTCAAGTGTATCTTTTCCTGCGTGTTCCGAGGATTATTTGCCGTTATAAAATCATAAAAAGGAATACAGAATACAAATAAACAAATAATTTACACGAACCTACAATACATTTTTTTTGAATTACAAAATTATACTTTTAATTGGTAAAATAAGGAATCCAATAACTTCCATTTTTGAATGCTATATACTGGAGCTATAAAGCAATTTTAAACAACATGATAAATATAACGATATTATATTTTTTCAAATTCCCCTCATGAGTTTACTGAAACCTGCAATTTATCTAGCTGAGTTCTACTAATATATCTGTGTTGGTAAAACACCTAATCTAATATTCTGTTCATTGAGGTACTCTTGCATACCAAGTTTTTTTGCTTCAACTCGATATTTATTTATTGCCTCTACAAATTGAATGTTCCCATCTAAAACACCAGAAATTATATTTTTTGCAAAATTTCCTAGCACTAATAACGAATCAGATGTTTTATCATCAATCGTAGGTCTTACAATTTCCCACGGTATTTCATAACACAATATATTGTTTTTAGCTATTTCCATGCTATTGTTTGACTTCTCTATCAATGTAAAATCTTGATAATACCTATAAACTGAAAAATCAAAAAATGGAGAGCGCCCAATAATACTCGGTCCTTGATAAGGATATTTTATACCTTTCTCAACAGTGGTAGTGGTGTACACTGAATCCTTTTCCGTATTGTATGAAACTTCGGACAAGCCGAATTGTCCCATGAGAAACCCATCTTTATTTGATATAAAATCGTCAATTAGAATGTTTGCTGTGCTTTTTGGATCTAAGCTGTTTTTTAAAAGAACATAGGGTTGCCGATGACTGGTATAATATCCATTAATATTTTCGGATATATTGTGTGTTAGTCCTGGAATCACTCTTATGAAGGGATTTACTGTTTCAGGCCTATATTTTAGTATCGTCTCTAAAATCAAGTCATTACCGTTTCGAATCCAAGAAGAATAGCTTCCTGCATATCCCCTATGAAAATCATTATAACTAAAAAAACCATCAGTAACTGGCAAATTATTCACTATAACCTTCTCTTCAATACAATTTTTAAGAAAAGTAATACATTCTTCCATTTCAGGTTTTAGCATACTATCTTCCCATGTATTAGTATTAGGGTTCCATGTTGGTTGGAATAAACCATTATAATTAAGTCTTACATCATAAGCAGCAAAAATATCTTCTAATCCCTGAGTAGTAAAAAAATATGCTCCACTAGTGTTGTCTAGTTTGTCTAAATCAGGATCATTATATGTGAATTTGACAAATGTTTCATAAAGTTCATCTATTGAAGTTGGTGCATTTAAATTTAAATTATCTAGCCAATCCCCGCGTATGTGTCTTGTGAAGATTTCATCAGAATAGTTAACCGATATAGCCCAAGTATCATTATCATACTTGAATGCCTCTTTCCAGTCAGATGGCGCGTTATTCCAGTTCGAGTTCTCACTTAAATAAGCGTCAAATGGAAGAACAAGATTTTCATCTATTAATTTCTGTAATATATTTATGTCTGGCACTTTAAACAAACCAGTAATATTTTTATCTTCAATATTTTCCTTAATAAGATTATAGTTTTTATGACCGTATATTGCAGCTAAATCACTATAGATACTATTCACTTTCAACTTTATATTAAATTTAGATTCAACAAGATTATACCAATTATCCCGGTCTTCAGAATAATCATAACCATAAATTTCTTTTATATCACTGAAGAAAAATGCATTACTCGATACTTCAAAAAGATTATTAGACCCAGTCACAATACCTTCTGAGTTAGTATTCAATAGTTCATCGGTTTTCGTTTGACACGAGGTTACTAGTATAATAATTAATATTATTATTAATTTAAAATATTTTTTCATATAACACCTTTTTTCATCAATCTATAAAAATTTTCAAAGTAGTTATTAAAAGACATCCTCAGACTTTTTCCTAGAAGGATGTCTTTTAAAAAAATTTAATTAGCCCAAATGATTGACAGTGTGGGCATTATATAAAGTAAACAAATATACACCCCAGTTATAAAAACAATCATTACAAGAATAATCATGATAGCAGTTAATGTCATACATTAGACAATCACTGTTAGGCATAAAGCAATCTCTATAGTTTACTTCTGTAAAAGTATTATATGGTCCATCAACATTATCATAACTACAATTAGGACAGTATGTTGCAGCAGATACAGATGTTAATATCACAAGCATCATAACCAAAACTAACATTCCTATTTTTATACTTTTTTTCATTTTTTTCCTCCTCTTAATTCAAACAATTTCAAACAAGCTAACCCAAAACGGTAAACACCTTAACAGTTTTTCATTTTCATACTAGCGTAAGAAATTTTACTCTGACTCTGCCCACCCGCACTAATCCCCCTTTACATACACACCCTTAAAGCGTATAATAACGAAAGCACCTATGGTGTGTTTAAAGTTCCCATGTAGTTATACTTGCAGGTGTTGTATATGGGAACTTTTTTTTTAATTCTGTTTATAGGTAAAGTTACATATTAAACCAATAAATCAGGAATCAATAACATCTTAACACTTGATTTTTCTTGTGTCAAGCGGTTTTTTTTTATTCAATTCCAAGATTTCCCGTTCTTTTCTATCATAATCCTACAGACGAATTGAATTACCATTATCAACATGGATAGTTGTATAACATATATGGTTCTGGTGCAAATAATTTTATATAAATAATAACATAATAGTTTTCTATCTCATCAAGTAACAATACGGTATGTGGATGCTTTTTTATCATCTCT
>CAYXXW010000013.1:0-23555 GCA_964469115.1 uncultured Melioribacteraceae bacterium | reverse complement strand
GTCTGCTTCTTCAACAACCATACTTATTTTAGCAATAAAGCTGACTTTCGATTGAGCAACACAAGATGCTCTATAATTTGCTGCAACTGAAGTCGAGGCCCGTATTAATTGACCTTTGATATGATTCCCAAGAAATGTATTAGGAAGTGTAACTGCAAATTTGACACATCTGTGAGCAAAAATATTTGTTCTGTTTTTTAGATTATTAGTTGCCATTTAATGTTTCAGAATTAGTTCTCATTATCTCAATGCAGATCATTACTACTAGTTTTATTATTCAATCTTCACCACTTATCATTCATCATTCAATATTCGTAATTCTCTAGAACAGGTTTGAAATAATTTTATAAGCACCTAAGTAGGTTCCTAATACGCTTCCTAATCCGGAAAGAATAAATACGAGAATAATTCTTAATAATTTATTTTTCCACCACATTGCTACTTTGTTTACGTCTTCACTAACATTTTGAATTTCTAAGACTACCGGCGGTCTGAAATATGATTGTACAAAAGCGGCAACATATCCAGCTCCAATAAGTGGAGTTAAGCTTGTTAAAGGAGCTGCAAAAAATACCGATAAAACAGCAAGCGGATGTCCATAAGCGATTAAGGCACCAAGAGCGCTCGGAATACCATTTGCCAAAATCCAAAAAATGGCGTTATCACCAGCAGTGCTTAATCCTTTGTCAAATCCAATATAAAATAATGAAGCTATAATTATTATGGGAATACCCCAGCCAATTATCTTAGCTATTGGTGTTGTTTCTGGTATAAATTCAATTTCAGAGAGATCAATATCCTCATCATTATTAATTTTTTTTATTATTCCCTTTAAGTGTCCTGCTCCAACGACCGCAACTACTTTTTCACCATCCGATTCTTTTATTTTTTTTGCTAAATAAGAATCTCGCTCATCAATCAAAACTTCTTTAAGCACAGGCATTGTTTTGCCAAGTTCATTCATTAACTCGGAAAGAACATCTTTGTCTTTTAGTTCTTCTAATTTTTCTTCTGTAATTTCTTCTTTATCAAAAACACTGGCTAAACCCATCGTCATAAATTTAGCTTTTTGCCAAAAACTCATTGAGCGCCATGCTCGCTTAAGAGTAATTCTTACATCTCTATCGCCAAGTTCAATAGGAATATTATTTGTCCTAGCTACTTCTACAGCCTTTAGTAATTCTAATCCCGGATTAACACCGAGTTTTTTACCTAATTTTTTTTGATAAGAGGAAAGGAGAATATTTATGAGAAGGGTACTTAACTGTTTCTCTTTTATAATCGATCTAAGATCAAGACTTTCCCATCGTTTTTTATTGGATAAAGCTTCAAGTCTTTGTTTATCAAGCTCAACGCAAACAACATCTGGCTGTTCAGCAGTAATTACTTCTTCAACTAACTCTGCAGATTGTTTAGAGATATGAGCCGTACCGATAATAATTAGAGTTTTGTCATTATACTTAACAAAATGTACGTCTTCAGAGTTTTTATACGATTTTATATCTTTATCCATTAATGAATTTTATTCCGTAGCTGTGTTCTCATTTTTTGAATTTCTTTTAGTTTAAAGAAAACTAGGATCCATATTCATCTTCGTAATCTAGTATTGAAGCTTCCACAACTTTAATTGCGTGATCACGATCGTAAATTTGATCAATTTGAACGTTCGATTTTTCACCTGGAATGAGCTTATACGTGAGGAAATAATGCCTTAGTCTTTCAATTATCACATCAGGTAAATCATGAATACTATTAGCAGATTTCCAAAAATTATCATTAGCAAGCACAGCAATTATCTTGTCATCCGCTTCTTTGTGATCAATCATTTGGATACCGCCGACTACCTGAGCACTAAGGATAATTTCCGATTTATTTATCGGACGTTCGCTTATAATGCAAATATCCAATGGATCACCGTCACCTTTTTTAGAATTTGGAGATAAAGCCCTAACTCTTTCACCACAGTATGTCTTTGGAATAAAACCGTAGAGAGATGGCGGTTGAGATGAAGTACGATGAGGTCTATCAACTTTAAGGTAACCGGTAATTTTTTCAACTTCATATTTTATGAAATCAAAGGGTGTAATTTCAATATATGCATTAACAATTTCTGGAGATTTATCACCGACATCCAAACCATGCCAAGGATGTGGGCGCCACTTGTAAAACGGAGATGGAAAAGACATTTGATCCTTCAATTTATTTTTTAACTTAATTTATTAAATATAAAGATTTTACAGATAATTTAAGTATCTAATATCACACATGACAAAATTAATTTCTCAGGCCTAGTGGGGATATTTATTTATGCAAAAGATATTAAGTTTAGAATAATTATTGACGGGGTAAAGTGTTTAGAAAATCAGAACATATTTATCATTAAGTATCCTCTTTAATTACTAACTGGAATTGGAATATTGTTTATTTTTAATAAATAATTTTTTAATTAAACGAAACCAAATTATTTTTGCTTCGTCTAAAGAAAAAAATGGTGTTCAAAATGAAAAGAATTTCAATTTTAATCCCTTTCTTATTAATTAGCCTAGCCTCATGCAAATTTACCGGAGTTAGAGGTGATGGTGATTTACAGACCGAAACGCGAGAGATTGAAAATTTTGATAAAGTTGATGTTTCTGGTAATTTTGAAGTTGAAATTGAAGTCGGAGTATCTAAAAATTTGGTGGTTATAGCGGAGAATAACCTACAAGATTATATTAAAACCTACGTTAAGAGAAATACACTATTTATTTCAACAAGAAAAAACTTAAAACCTACCGAAGATTTAAGAATACAGATATCTATTCCTTACTTAAATGGAATTGAATGCTCCGGAGTAAATGATATATTTGCGAAGGGAATTAATTCTGATGATTTTTACATCGATTTAAGTGGTGCGGGAAGTATTGACATAAAAGGCAATACAAAAAAGCTTAAAATTGATGTAAGCGGAGCGGCTGATTTGAGAGCTGAAGAACTTATAACCGAAAGTATTAAAATTGACGTAAGCGGTGCTGCAAATGCTTCAGTTTATGCGAGTAAGTCATGTATAGCAGATGTAAGCGGAGCCGGGTTTATTGAACTTTACGGTGATGCCCAAGATGTTAATATGGATATTTCTGGTGCCGGATCTCTAAAGAGAAGATAAATTCAAAGATAATTACCAAGATATAATTCACAATGTTAGAAACTTCTTTGATTCAAATTATTTATTTGTCTCCAAGTAAACACTAGTGATAAAAGAACTCGCTCTAAATTCTTATTGTCAACTCACTGTTTTCACAACAAATAATTGCTCCTAAAAATAAATTTGAAAATCTGTTATATTTGATTATTGCAATAATTACTAAATAACATGAAAGGGAATTGATATGCAAGATAAACCACTTGTGGGAATAATAATGGGAAGTGATTCAGATTTACCGGTAATGGAAAAAACTGTTAAAGTTCTAAAAGAATTTGATGTGCCTTACGAAGTGAAAATTCTCTCTGCCCACAGAACACCAGAAGAACATTCTAAATATGCAAAAACTGCTGCGGAACGCGGACTAAAAGTGATTATTGCCGCTGCCGGAATGGCTGCACATTTACCTGGTGTTACAGCCGGACAAACAATCCTTCCTGTAATTGGCGTTCCAATTAAATCAAGCTTTCAAGATGGTTTGGATTCACTTTTATCAATCGTTCAGATGCCTCCAGGAATACCGGTTGCAACTGTTACAGTAAATGGATCTAAGAATGCCGGATTATTAGCTGTTCAAATAATTGCTACCGGTGATGAAAATTTACAAAAAAAGTTTGGTGACTATAAAGTAAAAATGGCTAAAGAATCGATGAAGAAAAATGATAAACTAGATATATAAAATAAAAGCCTCATAAGTAAAAAATTTTAGTTTCTTATGAGGCTTCATTAAATACGCGGGTTTGTTTATTTTGCCATAGCCTTTTTTATATATCCAACAATTAGCATTAAAACTCCACCACCGACTCCAGAACCGGCCACGCTGCCAATTATTGATCCTAGATCCATTCCTCCATCTCCAGCGGCTAAAATACCAAGTGCACTGAGAATTTGTCCTCCAATTCCGCCACCAATTATGCCAACTACAGAATTCCAAAGGGTACCAAGGTTAAAATTTTTCAATAATTTACCAGCTACGTTCCCTCCAACAGCACCTGATAATAGATCAATAATTATTGGCAATAAAGATTCCATAAAATCCTCCTTAAATTATTTAAAATTATTTTTCCCCTAATTTGCAAACTGTCTTTAAATGAAAAGACTGGATAAGATAGTTGAAAAATAATTAAAATCAAATGGTGTATATATATAGTAGTTTGATAATAAAATAAAGCAAACCTTTATAGTTACTCAATATCAAACTCAGCTGATACTGTAACTTTTATATTTTTCTTTTTGGTTGAGGTACTATGTAAACCATAACCTGCAACTTCTGTTGAAAGCGGTTCAGTTATTTGGAATACTCCGCTTCTTGCTGTCAAAAGATCACCGACACTATTACCTGCGGCAGTTAATATTTCAGTGGCTCTTTCCTTAGCATTTATTATTGCCTTACCAAGCAGTTCTTTTTTTATCAAATCTAATTTCGTATAGTAATAGTCAATATTGGAATATTCGAATGTGATATTTTTTTCAATAAATACTTCAGGATTCGTTGAAAGTTCCTCAATTTTCTCAAGGCTGATTGAAGTGAGAATAATGTCTTGTGTTAATTTTTTATTAGATGTTATCCCATTTCTATCATAAATATCATTTATCCTTATTGGTTTATAAAGCAGCTCAAGACTATCAAGATTCATTTTATTTATTATTTTCTTAAAACTATTTATGTTATCATTCAGTCTCTTATAAGCAGTTTTAAGATCAAATTGACTAGTAGTTTCCGAGATGTTAAAACTCCATCTAATAATATCCGATTCAAAAGATTCAATAGCATAACCAACAACCTTTACGCTATTATCTTTTTGACGAGCAACATAAAAGAAAATGCCTAAAATTATGGATGCAATTACTATTGCAATCGAGAGACTAAATTTGTTTGAGTTTTCCATATCATTGATCTATTTGCTAATTGGTTCACTAATTAGTTTGGCTTTATCCCATTCGATAAAATTCTTAAATTCTTCTTTTCTTTCATTACAAGGGGAGTATTTACAATATGCGCATAAAAATGGTTCGCAGTAATCAAAATGGGTTCTTATTTGCAAATTTCTGATATCGGAAGATAACTTTGTTAAAATCTCCTCCTCTATTTGATGAGATTCCTTAATATTAAAATAAAAGGGTAAAGTTAAATGAAAATCGATAAAGACTTTATCAGCCGACCGCCAAAATCTAAGCTGATGAATATCTATTAAATGATCCTGCCGAATATCTTTTAAAGCACTAGTGATTTGTTCAAGAAGATCATCATCAGTTTCCATCATTAATCCGCTAACAGATTCTCTTACTAATTTGTATCCGGTAAAAATAATATTAGTGGCTACAAAAATTGCAACTATAGGATCAATCACATAAATATCAGTTATTAAAACTAATATTAAACCAATAACTACACCAATACTTGTATAAGAATCGGTTAAAATGTGTTTTCCATCAGCTACCAGCGCCAACGAATTAGTTTGTTTACCTTTTTTAACAATATATAATCCTAGAGCTAAATTTATAAAACCTGAAACCGTTATCATAAAAGTACCAATGTCTAGGTCACTTGGCTTACTTCCCAGGACTAAATCACCAACAGCAAAATAGATGATTGTTATTGCAGCAAAAACAATCAATAATCCTTCAATACCAGCAGAAAAATATTCAACATTTCCATGTCCGTAAAGGTGAGATTTATCAGGTGGACGTGCACTAACAATAATACTGTAAAGAACCATTGAAGTTGCAATAATGTGGACAACAGATTCAGCTGCATCAGAAAAAATCGCACTTGAATTTGTAATATAGTAAGCAGTTATCTTGATAAAAAATATCGCTAACCCAATAATCAAAGATAACTTTGCGGTTTTAATTTTTAATTGATCGGTATTGCTCTGGGACATTTTATCAAGAGAAATTAATTTTAGAAAGTAATTTAATTACAATAATTGAGTAATTCTATTAAAATTAGAATAATCCTTTTATAGCATAAAATAGTTTATGAATATCAAATATTAGAAAATGATAAAGTAATTTCTAAAACATAGGAAAAATTTAAAATACTGCTCAATTTTAGATGTTTTTAAGTTAATTAAACATAATATTACCTGAATATCTTGTTTGGCATATAAATTGCATAAATGGAGTTATTATTTAGAAATATACTGAGAAAATTATGTACGAAGAGATTATTCATAATTATAAGAAAAATGATAGGAGCTGTTTGATTCCACTTCTGCAAGATATTCAAGAATCTTACGGTTATCTTCCCGAAGATATACTTTCACAAGTATCAGAATTTATTAAGATGCCTTTCGCCAGTGTTTATGGAGTTGCAACTTTTTATAATCAGTTCAGATTAGCTCCACTTGGCAAATATGTAATTAGAGTTTGCAGAGGCACTGCCTGTCATGTTAAAAATTCCGCAAACGTATTAATTGCACTTGAAAATGAATTAGGAGTTCCTGCCGGTTGCACAACACAAGATAAATTATTTACCTTAGAAACTGTTGCTTGTATTGGAGCTTGTAGTATTGCACCTGTTATAAATATCAATGAAGAATATTTTGGGAGAGTAACTGTTAATGAAATTCCTAAAATAATTAAGAAGTATAAAAACATAGCAAAAAAAGAAGAAGATAAAAATGTGAGCGTTCAATGAAATCATTCAAAGAAATATTAGATGAAGCAAACTTTAATGAACCCAAAAATTTTATTAAATGCTGCGGTGACAATAATTATGATGGTATTTCTAATGATATAAGAAATGAAATAGAATCACTGCATAAAAAATTAAAATATGAAACACATGAATTTCCAGTAATTTTTATTGGGATGGGTACTTGCGGATTAGCATCCGGAGCTCAGAAAGTTAAAGATGCTATAGAGAATGAATTGCAGAAATTAAATTTAACAGCAGAGATTGTGTCGACCGGATGTATTGGTTTCTGCGCAAAAGAAGTTATTGTGGATATTAAACTTCCAGGAGAAAGTCGAATTTCTTATTGTGAAGTAACTGCCAAAGATGTACCGGCCTTAATTAGAAAATCAATAGTTGAACAAGATATTTATCAAGAAAAATTACTAGGTGCTCATGATCAAGGAGTTGAAGGTGCTAGATATATAAACGAGATTCCATTTTTTAGACGTCAAAAGAAAATTGTCCTCAAGAATTGCGGTATAATTGACCCAACTTCAATAGATGAATACATTGCGAGCGGCGGCTTCAAAGCTTTGGATATTACTCTGAATAACCTTTCTCCTTTAGATGTTGTAAATGAGATCTCAAAAAGTGGATTGAGAGGAAGAGGCGGTGGTGGTTTCCCAACCGGTAAAAAGTGGGAATTAGCTTATAAGCAAGCAGGTGATATAAAGTATATCATTTGTAACGCCGATGAAGGTGATCCCGGTGCATTTATGGATAGATCGATTTTAGAAAGTGATCCCTTTAGACTTGTTGAAGGAATGATAATTGGAGCTTACGCTATTGGAGCTTGCTTTGGATACATTTACTGCAGAGCTGAATACCCTTTAGCAATTGAAAGATTAGAGAATACAATAAAACTTTGTGAAGAATATGGTTTAATAGGTGAAAATATTTTGGGCAGCGGATTCAATTTCACACTGAAAATTAAGAAAGGTGCCGGTGCATTCGTTTGCGGCGAAGAAACTGCTCTTATTGCTTCAATTGAAGGTAAAAGAGGAATGCCAAAACCACGCCCACCTTATCCGGTTGAATCCGGTTTGTGGGGTAAACCAACTATTATAAATAATGTTGAGACGTTTGCTAATGTTTCTTCGATTATTTTAAATGGCTCAGATTGGTTCTCAAGTATAGGTACAGAATCGAGCAAAGGGACTAAAGTTTTTGCGTTAAGCGGAATGGTGGAATACAGTGGTTTGGTTGAAGTTCCAATGGGAATAACTCTTCGTGAAGTTGTATTTGATATTGCGGGCGGTATTGCAAACGGAAAGAAATTTAAGGCTGTACAAATTGGCGGTCCTTCGGGCGGCTGTTTACCGGAAAGTGTTTTGGATACACAAGTTGATTACGAATCTCTAAAAACTGTCGGTGCTATGATGGGATCGGGTGGATTTGTTGTTATGGATGAAGGAACATGTATGGTTGATGTTGCTAAATTTTTCCTAACATTTATTCAGAATGAATCGTGCGGAAAATGTGTCCCTTGTCGAGAAGGAACAAAGAGAATGTTGGAGATCATCGAAAGGATTCCTGTCAGCTACAGAGATACCAAGAATAAATTAGATCAATTACGAAGATTTAAAGGAATTATTCACCTTGAACGTCTTGCAGAGGTTATTAAAGATACTTCACTTTGCGGATTAGGACAAACTGCTCCCAATCCTGTACTTTCAGGATTAAGATACTTTCCCGAAGAATACGAAGATCATTTATACGAAAGAAAATGTAAAGCCGGTGTTTGTAAAGAGCTATTAACTTACAGAGTAATTGTTGAAAGCTGTAACGGTTGCGGACTCTGCGCAAGAAAATGTCCGTCAGAGGCTATAGTGGGGGAACCCAAGCATCCTTATACGATTGTAGAGGCACAATGTATTAAATGCGGTATGTGCGTTGAAACTTGCAGATTTGACGCAATTGAAGCAGTGTAAATAGAATTTTGGAGATAAAATGGTTGAATTAGAAATAAATAACATTAAAGTTAACGCCGAAGAAGGAATGACAATTCTAGATGCAGCTAAATCTGTTGGTATAAACATTCCTACATTATGCCATATGAAAGATATGCTCCCAACCGGAGCATGTAGAATGTGTGTTGTTGAAGTTGAAGGTACACGAGGTTTATCACCAAGTTGTGCTTATCCCGTTGCTAATGGAATGAAGGTGGAAACAAATTCTCCCAGAGTTAGACAAGCTAGAAAGACGATTGTAGAATTACTTATTGAAAATCATCCGCAAGATTGTTTGATTTGCGTAAGAAACAAAAATTGCGAACTTCAAGATTTCTCAGAACAATACAGTATTCGTGAACATAGATATGTCGGCGAAAGCAAATGCCATGCTATAGATATTTCAAGCGCTTCAATGGAAAGAGATCCTGCAAAATGCATTTTATGCGGAAGATGTGTTAGAACATGCAACGAAGTACAAAAAGTAGGAGCTATTGATTTTACTAATCGTGGTTTTAGAAGCAACGTTACAACTCCTTATAACAAAGGACTGAATGTAAGTGATTGTATTTTATGCGGGCAGTGTATTCTTGTTTGTCCGACTGCAGCTTTGAGGGAAAAAAGTTCCCTTAAGGAAGTTACTAGTGCATTAAATGACAAAACAAAAATTCCAATAGTTCAAATTGCACCAGCTGTTAGGGCGTCAATCGGTGAGGAATATAATATGCCGTTAGGTACTAATGTAACGGGTCAGCTGGTTACTGCATTAAAGAGATTAGGTTTTAACTATGTATTCGATACAAATTTTGCTGCCGATCTAACTATAATGGAAGAAGCAACCGAACTAATAAGCAGAATTTCAAATGGCGGTTCTTTACCTATGTTTACAAGCTGCTGTCCCGGTTGGGTAAAATATGTTGAACAAAATCGTCCTCAAGTTTTAGATCATGTATCAACTTGCAAATCACCCCACGAAATGGAAGGTGCAGTTCTTAAAACTTATTATGCTGAAAAAACTGGATTAAAACCTGAGGATATGTTTGTTGTTTCGATTATGCCTTGTACAGTTAAGAAGTTTGAATCTGACAGACCTGAGCTGAATGAAGATAATCTACAAGATGTTGATGCAGTTTTAACGACAAGAGAACTAGTAAGATTATTTAAGATCTCAGGAATAGAGTTTGAAGATTTACCAGAATCAGAATTTGATAATCCTCTTGGTGAATCAACCGGTGCTGCTGCTATTTTTGGTACATCCGGTGGTGTTATGGAAGCCGCATTAAGAACAGCATACTTTAAATTAACCGGAGCGGAACTGACGAATCTTGAATTATCTGATATTCGTGGAATGGATGGGATAAAAGAAAGTACAATAAATATAAATGGCACAAACGTTTGTGTTGCAGTTGTAAATGGAATTGGGAATGTAGATCCCATTCTTGATCAAATTGAAAATGGTGAATCTAAATATCACTTTATTGAAGTAATGGCTTGTCCGGGTGGTTGCATAAACGGCGGTGGTCAGCCGATTCATAAGAAAACTGAAAAAATTAAAAAGCGCGTAAAAGTCCTTTATGAAATCGATGAAAAAATGAAGCATAGAAGATCTCATGAAAATGAATCAGTTCAAAAAATTTATGATGAGTATTTTGAAGAACCGAACAGTCATAAAGCTCATGAGATACTGCACACAACCTATGTAAATAGAAAAGATTTGTTGAGAAATAAAAACTAGACGATTAAAATGATAACTGGAATTGTCAGCACAATTGGCCAAAAATGCAAGAGATGTTATTCTTGTGTAAGAGAATGCCCCGCAAAAGCAATAAAAGTTTATGGGGGACAAGCTCATGTACTTGCTAATCGATGTATTAGTTGCGGACATTGTGTAAAGGTCTGTGCATTAGGAGCAAAACAGATTGTAAGTGATGTTGATGAAGTTCTAAATAAGTTTATTCCTAATCATAAAACTATGGCTATTGTTGCTCCGGCTTTTGTCGCCTCTTATCCGAATACATATAAAAAAATTCCAAATGCTCTTAAATCTATAGGCTTTTCTGAAGTTATGGAAACTGCTTTTGGTGCTGATTTAATAAGTGATAAATACAAAAACTATTTAGAAGGGACAAACGGCAAATTAATTATTAGTTCACCATGTCCCGCAGTAAACAATTATATCGAAAAATACTTCGAGAATTTAGTTGGAAACTTAGCTGAAATTGTATCTCCCATGATTGCAATGGGAAGGTATCTTAAAAATAAATATGGAAGTGATTCCAAAGTTGTTTTTATTGGTCCTTGTGTGGCTAAAAAGAGTGAATATATTGATGAAGAAGTTGAAGGTGCCATTGATGCAGTAATTACTTTTACCGAGCTAAATGATCTTTTTAATCATCTTAACATTGACTTGAACTCGTTCAAAGATTCATACTTCGATCCACCTTATGCAAATATGGGTAAATCTTATCCGCTTTCAGGTGGCTTGCTGAAAACTGCAAGCTATAACTCAGATGTTTTAGCAAAAGATGTAATAGTTGTTGATGGAAAAGAAAAAATAGAAGAGTTAGTTAATGATATATCAGAAGGGAAAATAAAATCTAAATTTGTTGACATACTTTTCTGTGAAGGCTGCATAAGCGGTCCAGCAATCGAAAGCAATATGAACTATTATTCGAGAAGAGAAAAAGTAATTGAATACATAGAAGAAAATATTACCCACGTAGATAAACATGTGTGGAAAAGTGAGATTTACAATAGCAGAAATATTGATCTTTCCAGAAAGTTTCATAGTAAATCTCAACGAATACCAATGCCTTCAGAAGAACAGATTAGAGAAATTCTTGCAGAAACAGATAAGCATACAAAACAAGATGAACTAAACTGTGGTTCTTGCGGTTACAAAACATGCAGGGAGTATGCAATTAACATTGCAAAGGGTATTGCAGAAAAAGACATGTGTCTTCCTTTTTTAATTGATAAAATGGAACAAGCATACACTGAATTAAAAGAAACTCAAATTCAATTGCAGAATGCAGAAAAGCTTGCATCCATAGGTCAGTTGGCTGCTGGTGTTGCTCATGAGATAAACAATCCACTTGGAACAATTTTATTGTATTCATCCATGCTCAAAGAAGATATTGAAAAACTTAAAGAAGAAAACTCTAATGTTGAGGATCTTAAGATGATAATTGATGAAACAAATAGATGCAAAGCTATTGTTTCTAACTTATTAAACTTTGCACGCCAGGGTAAACTAGAAATTAAAAATATAAACATTATTAAATTATTAAATGACATAATTAAGACTATAAAATTAAATCCGAATTTCAAGAATTTAGAAATATATTTTAATTCAACTCTCGTTGAAGAAAACTACAATTTTGATTCTGATCAAATAAGACAAGTGCTAGTAAACCTTATTACTAATGCTTGTGAATCATTGGAAGAATCAGATAAAAAAGAAGTACATGTCAATCTTACTAGCAATAACAATGATCTAATTATAGAAATTAAGGATTCCGGATGCGGAATACCGCAGAGTAATATCAATAAACTATTTGAACCATTTTTTACAACAAAAAAAATTGGCAAAGGAACTGGTTTAGGACTCGCAATTAGTTATGGTATAATTAAAATGCATAAGGGACATATTAATGTTAAAAGTAAAATTGGAGAAGGAACAATATTTACGTTGACTCTACCAATTACTCGGAATATGAAAAAAGATTTTATTAAGGAGAATTTAGAATGCAATTGAATGAAAAAGTTAAAAAAGTACTCTTAGTTGATGACGATATAGATTTACTTGAACAGAATAAAACATTACTCGAATCAAAAGGGGTGGAAGTATTTACTGCAGAGTCCGTTAAAGAAGGACTTGCAAAATATGAAGAAGTTAAACCGGATGCAGCAATAATTGATTTGATTATGGAAGAGCACGATAGCGGATTTGTACTTTGTCATAAACTAAAAAAAATTGATATTGGTAAAAATATTCCAGTTTATATTTTAACATCCGCAACTTATGAAACTGGTTTCAAATTTAGTGCAGCCACTAAAGAAGAAAAAAAATGGATTAAATGTGACGGTTTATTGAACAAGCCGGTAGTAGTTGATGAACTTGTTTCAAAAATAAATAAGTTTTATGAATAGCTAATTATTCAGTTGAATTATAAAAGAGAGGGATCTCTCTAAATTATGGATAATAATTATCCAAAAATATTAATTGTTGAAGACGAAAGGGGTTTAAGACTAGGGACACAAAAATTACTTTCCAGGAAAGGATATGTTGTGGAAACTGCTGAGAATGGAACGGGAGGCATAACTCAAGCTCTGAAATCCGATTTTGATATAGTTCTTATCGATCTTAAAATGCCGGACATTGATGGTCTGGAAGTATTAAGAGAAATTAAAAGTAACAAGCCTTCAACAGTTTGTTTTATAGTTACTGCATACGCAAGTTATGATACAGCTATTGAAGCAACTCGTCTTGGCGCATTCAATTATATTTTAAAACCTTTTACTCCTGAAGATCTCCTTCACGAAATAGAAAAAGGCTATACTCAAAGAAAACTACTTCTTGAAGCCGAAGAATTAAGAAATGAAAGAGAACGCAACTTACTGGCAATTGCTCATGAAAAAAGCCGGCTAAACACAATTATTGAATCGATTAGCAGCGGCGTATTGCTCATTAATAAGGAAGGTAAAGTAGTTTACTTTAACAGAGCTTGCCTAAATAAATTGCAATTCAAAAAAATCACTATTGAAGATTATATACTAGATAAACTCCCGCACCAAATCACTGAACTGGTCAATAAATTATTTTCAGAAAACTTAACAATAAAATCGTATACGACTGAAGTTGAGATAATACCGGAAGGAAAACTTATAATTGAAGCCACATGCTCACCGGTTCCTCATCCCGATGGAACTTTAGCAGGAGTTGTTGTTGTTCTAAAAAACATTACTGGATTAAAACAAATAGAGCACCTCAAATCGCAATTTGTTTCAATGGTAGCTCATGAACTTAAAACACCTATGGCAGCCGTTCTTGGTTATCTGGATATTCTTAATGATAAATCTCTAAACATTCCCGATGAAAAAAGAGTAGAGTATATAAATAGGTCAGCATTTAGATTAAAAAGTTCTGTTGAAATGGTAAATGATTTACTGGATATTTCCAGAATGGAACTGAATGTTAAAAGAAGAGAAATTGAAGATATAAATATTTCTGAAATTATTGAACAAGCAATAGATTTGCAGGAACTCGAAATCAAGAAAAAAAATCTGCAAATAGAAATACATATTGAAGAAAACCTTCCATTATTAAAATTAGACTATAAAGAAATAACGAAAATTATTAATAATCTAATAAGCAACGCAGTGAAGTATAATAAGCTTGAAGGAAAAGTAATTATAAATTCTTCTACAAAAGATAACATTGTCGTAATTGAAATTGAAGATACAGGTATTGGATTAAGAGAAGAAGATAAGAATAGACTTTTTGAACAATTTTTTAGAGTTAAAAATAAATACACAAGGGAAATTAGCGGAACCGGTTTAGGTTTATCAATAGCTAGAAGATTAGTTGAAGCTAACCACGGTCAAATTACGGTTGAAAGTGAGTTCGAAAAAGGAACTAAATTTATGATTTATTTTCCATACAAATAAATATACCAAATAAATAAGGAGATAATATGGCACTAATTGCCGTAATTGACGATGATCCTGATATCTTAGAAGCGAGTACACTTATTTTAGAAGCTAATGGATATGAGGTAATTACAGCAAATAATCCGGTGACGGGTTATGATATTGTTAATGAAAAAAAACCCGATTTAATCATACTAGACGTAATGATGGATGAAGCAGATGACGGTTTCTTTTTAGCTCAGCGTTTTAAGAAGGACGTACCTAAAATTCCAATTTTAATGTACACTTCAATTTCCAAAACTATTGGATTGCAATTTGGAGCAAATGAATTAGTGCCTGTAGATGATTTTGTTGAAAAACCAATATCCTCTGAAGAACTGATTCAAAAAGTTAAAAGTTTATTAAACTAGAAGAAATTGGGAGAAACTAAAATGCTTATTGAAGAGAAAACTTCATTAGCTGAAGAAATAGAATCTTTAGTTAATAAATATGGAGATGACCGATCAGCTTTACTCACAATTCTTCACGAAATTCAAGTAAAGCACCGTTACATATCTGAATACGCTCAGCAGGAAGTAGCACGTCATTTAAATATTCACCCTGTGGAAGTATACAGTGTTATTTCTTTTTATGCTTTTCTTAATTCAGAACCAAAAGGTAGAAACATCGTACGTTTATGCAAAACAATCTCTTGCGAAATGAAGGGTAAAGCTGCAATTGAGAAAGCAATTGAAAGAGAATTAGGAATTAAAATCGGGGAAACAACAAAAGATAAGAAATTTACAGTTGAGTATACAAATTGTCTAGGTTTATGTGATGTTGCCCCTGCTATGTCAATTAATGATCGGGTTTATACTCGGTTGACACCAGAGAAAGCAGTTCAACTTCTAAACGAAGTTAAGTAGAGGTGAAAATGGAAAAAATTAAAAAAGAGAGAACAGGAAATGTGATCTTCTCCGAATACAAAAGAGGAGGGGGAATAATAAAGGCGGTCTCTATAAAAAGAGATGAAATATTATTTGAAATCAAAATGTCGAAATTAAAAGGTAGAGGCGGAGCAGGATTTCCAACTTCTACTAAATGGATGCTGACAGCGGCCTCAATTAGTGACGAAAAATATATTATCTGCAATGCAGATGAAGGTGAACCGGGAACATTTAAAGACCGCGTATTACTTGTTGAATATCCCGAGTTAGTATTTGACGGAATGGTAATTGCCGGCTATACAATTGGTGCAAAGGTCGGTATTGTTTATCTAAGAGGGGAATATGAGTATTTACTGAAACCTCTTCAAGATTATTTAGAGGAAATGAGAAAAGATAATTTATTAGGTAAAGATATTCTTGGCAAAGAAGGTTTTGATTTTGAAATACAGATTTTCTTAGGTTCAGGTGCTTATGTCTGCGGTGAAGAAACTGCGCTTATTGAATCATTAGAAGGCCACAGAGGTGAAGCTAGAAACAGACCGCCTTACCCGGTAAATACAGGTTATAATGGCAAACCAACTTGTGTTAATAATGTAGAAACTTTAGCAACAATTCCACATATTATTCTTAAAGGTTCGGAATGGTTTAGAGAAGTTGGAACTGATAAATCCTCAGGTTCTAAATTATTTTCAGTTTCAGGTGATTGTGAAAAACCTGGAGTCTATGAACTGCCTTGGGGAACCTCTATCAATGAACTTTTGGAACTTGTTGGTGCTGAAAATACTAAGGCTGTCCAAATTGGAGGTGCATCTGGATTTTGTTACCCCAAATCTCAATTTGATCGAATGTTAGCATATGAAGACGTTGCAACTGGCGGTTCAGTGATAATATTCAATGAAAGTAGAAATATGTTAGCAGTTCTGAAAAACTTTATGGAGTTTTTTGTTGAAGAGTCTTGTGGTCAGTGTACACCTTGTAGAATTGGAAACACTAAACTTCTTGAAGGGATTGAAATGATAGAAAAAGGAGAACACACTTTTTCCTACATCAATAAACTTAAAGATCTTGGACGAACAATACAGCTATCATCAAAATGCGGATTGGGACAATCAAGTCCTAATGCGTTTATTTCAATTTTAGAAAACTTTAAAGATGAAGTCCTAAATTATAATAATGGAGGTAATAATGGCGGAATATAAAAATAATAGGGCTCCAGTAAGTCAGAAATCTCATACAATTGAAAAACCAAAAAATCCTGAATACATTGGCGGTTCTGTTACTATTCAGATAAATGAAAAAGAGTTGGTTGTACCAACTGGAACGACTATTCTTGAAGCATGTAGACAACATAGTATTCATATTCCGACATTATGTCACCATCCTGATCTATGTGTAGCTGGTGTCTGCAGATTATGTGTAGTTGAAGTTGAAGGGATGAGGACACTGCAAGCATCATGTGCTTTTCCTATAACCGCTAGAATTAAAATTCATACTTCCACATCAAAGGTGAGGAAAGCAAGAAAACATATAATTGATCTGTTACTAAGTGAACATTATGGCGAATGCTATTCATGTGTGAGAAACAATAATTGCGAGCTGCAATCTTTAGCAAAAGAGTACGGTGTTGACCATTATAATTTTGGGCATATAACTGAACCAAGATACGAGGTTGATTCATCATCCTATTCTGTAATAAGAGATATGGATAAATGTATTTTGTGCAAAAGATGCGTTAGAACTTGTATCGATTTACAAGAAGTTGGCGTATTAGAAGCTATAAATAGAGGCGATGAAACACATATTGGGACTTTCTTTGAAAAGTCGTTAGCTGATGTAATTTGTATTAATTGTGGCCAATGTATAAATAGGTGTCCTACCGGAGCATTGCGTGCAAATGATCCCAGAGATGAAATATGGGCAGCAATAGACGATCCTACTAAACATGTTGTCATTCAGACTGCTCCATCTCCACGTGCCGCAATTGGTGAAGAATTCGGTTTAGAAGCCGGAACATCTTTAACAGGAGAACTAAATACAGCACTCCGCAGAATTGGTTTTGACAAAGTATTTGATACCAATTTTACAGCAGATCTTACGATTATGGAAGAAGGTACAGAGCTTCTGATCAGATTGTACAAAGCTTTGGTTGAAAAAGATGAATCTGCTGTAATTCCGCAATTTACTTCATGCTCTCCGGGATGGGTAAAATATCTCGAGCATTTCTTTTCAAATCATATTGATAATCTTAGCTCAGCAAAATCACCACAACAAATGTTTGGTGCTATAATTAAAACATTCTACGCACATGAAGCTAAGGTTGATCCTAAAGATATTGTTACTGTTGCGGTAATGCCTTGTTCAGCTAAAAAATATGAATGCAATAGACCTGAAATGGTGGACTCTGGTTTTAAGGATGTTGACTATGGATTAACTACTCGTGAACTAGCACAAATGATTAAGGAAGCTGGAATTCATTTACCAGAAATGCCAAAATCCGATTTTGACGATCCATTTGGAAATGCCTCAGGCGCGGGATTAATTTTTGGTGCAACAGGTGGAGTAATGGAAGCCGCGTTAAGAACTGTAATTGAACTTGTGACAGGTAAAAAAGTTGAAACTGTTTTTGAAAATGCTAATATTAATCCAATCAGAGGTTTTGAAGGAATTCGTTATGCGGAACTTCCGATTACAGAAGTTGGTCCAGTTCCTGAAATGTTAAAATCTCATTTCCCAAATTGGGATTGGTTAAAAGGAGTTACTCTAAAAGTGGCAGTTGCACATGGAACCGCAAATGCTAAAAAAGTAATGGAAGATATTGAAAATGGCGGTAAGTTTAGTGAATGCCATTTTATAGAATTTATGGGTTGCCCTGGTGGTTGTATTGGCGGTGGCGGTCAACCAATACCGACTAATGCAGAAATTAGGGCTAAAAGAGCAGAAGCTATCTACAAAGAAGAAGCTGAAATGCCGATTAGAAAATCTCACGAGAATCCTCATATATCATATATTTATGAAAAATTCTTAACTGATGGACCATGTGGTCATAAGTCACATGAATTACTGCATACTTCGTATGTGAAACGTGGAAAATACATTGCTTAAATAATAAAAAATAGACCCGCTTTTTCTAAAGCGGGTCTGATATAAAAACTATGTTAAAACTTATACCCGAATGGGCATATAATTACGAAGAATATTGGAATACAATACGAAGCAGAAATCTTTGGTTCATACAGATTAGATACGCTGCTTTCTTAATGCTTGTAGCAATGTTTACAATTGCTATCTATATATTTGAATTGAGTCTTACTAAGGTTCAGATATATTGGTCAATTGGAATCTCAATAAGTATTCTGTTTTACAATATTCTTTTACATGCATTCAGATCAAAGTTAAAATGTACACCCGGAGAATTTAATCCACTACACTACTCTCTAATTCAAATGGTATTGGATTTAATTGCCCTTACACTTATTATTTATTTTTCAGGAAGTATAGAAACACCTCTTTATATGCTCTATATTTTTCATATGATAATTGGAAGTTTGATCTTACCAGTGAGGGTAATATTTGTATTAGCAACTGGAATGATATTAATTTTTTCAAGTATTGTAGTACTTGAATTTTTTGGGACTATTCCTCACTATCATATCAAAGAAATCTATTCATCTGAAAATGTTCATAATGTAAGATTTATATTGTCTTCATTGGGAATATTTATTTTTACAATTTATACGTCCGTTGGTATTACAAGCAGAATAGCCAAACGGTTATATAAAAGGGAGCAGCAGCTAAAGGAAACTTTAGAGGAATTGAATAAGGCCGAAGAAGCAAAGCAAAAATATATTATGGCGGTAGTTCATGAAATTAAAAGTCCTATAGTTGCGGCACAATCAATAGTTGAATTGGTAAAAAGTGGTTACGTTGGAGATATTTCTGATAAAATAAAAGGAAAATTAGCAAGGACTATTACTAGAACAGATGAAGCACTAACTCTGATTAATAATATTCTAAGAATTTCTAAATTGAAACTTCTTGGTGAAGTGACATTTGAAAAAGTCGATATTTTTAATTTAATCAAAATGTCAATTGATCAGCAATCAGAACTGATTCAATCAAAAAAAATTAAATATAAGATTCAAGACTTAAGAACAATTAATGAAGAGGTTGATTGTGACCCCATAATGATTGAATTAGTTTTTTCTAACTTGATTGGTAATGCTGTTAAATACACATTAGAAAACGAAAATATTTTAATTGAATTAAAAAATGATAATAACAACTTAGTTGTTGAAATATGCGATAGTGGTATTGGAATACCGCAAAATGAAATTGCGAAAATATTTCAACAATTTTATAGAGCTACAAATCTTATAGGCAAAAAAATTGAAGGAAGTGGATTAGGACTATCCCTTGTAAAAGAAATAGTAGAGAGACTTAATGGTAAAGTAGAAATTAAAAGCCCATCTAAAATTGGCAGCAAAAATAATCCAGGAACCTCCGTAATCGTCAATCTACCAATATCGCAAATCAGTTAAATCATTTTCTGGAGTTATTCATGTTAAGATCATATATATTTTTATTAACCTTCCTTTTGTTTGCTCAATTAAATTTTGCGCAAAATAATAGGATATTTGGTGTTGTGAGCAGTGTAGATGCAAAAGATAATGTAACAGTAAATATATTGGAGTTAGAACAAAACACCTTTACAAATCAAAGTGGTGAATATTCTTTTTCAAATATTCCCGATGGAAAATATACGTTAAGATTTTCATATTTGGGTTATAAGGAAAGAACTGATGAAGTTGATATTAGAGGTGGTCAAAATTATCAACTAAATATTACTTTAACTAAAAGCCTAATTCAGATTGGAGAAATCCAGGTTACTTCCTCAAGATCAGAGCAAATAGTAAAAGACGTTTCTTTGCCAATAGAATATATTTCAAAATCTCAAATTGAAAAAAACTCAACCAACACAATTTCCGATTTGCTCAAAAAAAAGAGTGGATTATCAGTTGTTAAAGATGGACCTTGGGCAACAACAGTAAATATAAGGGGACTTGGGAAGCAAAATATTGTTTACCTTATTGACGGCACCAGGATTGAAACATCAACAAACATTGCTGCAGGTTTGTCTCTAATGGATTTGAATGATATTGAAAGTATTGAGATTGTTAAAAGTGGTTTATCATCACTATACGGAACCGGAGCAACAGGTGGTGTAATTAATATCAAAACAAAAGATGCAGAGTTTAACAATAATATCTATCTATCCTCCCAGCTAATAAACAGTTATAATTCAGTTAATAACGGAGTTTCGAACTACTTAAACATAAAAACTGGAAGCTCTAACTGGAGCGCAAAGCTTCATGGTTCATTCAGAAAAGCAGATGAGACAGAAACTCCTGAAGGTAATTTGGGCAACAGTGCATTCAGAGATGAAAGCATAAATGCCTCACTTAAGTATACACCAATTGATGATCTGGTTGTAAATTTTGATTATCAAAAATTTGCCGGTTATGATGTTGGAATTCCTGGAGGCGATCCTTTCCCGAAAAATGCTTTAGCAAAATATAAATATGCACGTCGTCAATTATTTGATGCTTCTATTCAATATAATAATGTTACAAAGAGTTTATTAAAAGCTAAGATTAAATTTTATCAGCAGTTAATCAGCAGGTCAGTAGAATTAAAACCTAATCCAATGGTAACAGCAAATCCTATGGCTGATCATACTACTAATGGATTGTTATTTCAAACTGACTGGTTCCTTTCAAGTAGTAATTATTTAGTTGCCGGAATTGATCTATGGCAGCGTGAGTATGAGGGAACACGGACAGTTATTAACAAAGCAAAAAATGTAATTTCTGTAGATAAACCGGTGCCAAATTCGAAGTTCAAAAGTCTGGGAATTTTTGCAAAAGACGAAATTACTCTTCTGAAAAATAGGTTGAACCTTTCTTTGAGTGGAAGATACGATTTTATAAATATTACGAATGAAAAAACGAATAATCCGATTTCTATGATTGTCAATGGTAATAATATACAACCACTGGTAAACCAATTAGCTTCATATGATGCTTATGATGAAAACAATAAATCAATTAGTGGCGGAATAGGGGCTGTATATAAGTTTTATAATAACTTAGATTTTACATTTAATTTTGGTTATAATTTTAGATCTCCATCTCTGGAAGAGAGATATCAATTCATTGATCTTGGTGGAATCATTTATCTAGGAAATCCTAAACTTGAGCCTGAAGAGGGTACTTTCTTAGATGCAGGATTTAGGATTTGGGAAGATGATTTAAGTTTTAGAGTAAACGGATTCCTAAATCAATTTTCTAATCTGGTGATTGATGATGTGTTATTTCCTGATAGTGTTTTTGTTAAACAAAATATTGGTGAAGCTAGATTTTACGGATTTGATGCAAGAATAGATTTTAATTTTTATGATGATTATTTGATTTATGCCAATGCCGCCTACGTGAGGGGAGAAGATCTTACTAAAAATGAAAATCTGCCTCAAATATCTCCATTTAATGGTTTACTCGGATTTGTAATACCGGTTGCTGATTTTGTGAAGGTCGATTTATCAGCCACTTTCTCGTCAGATCAGAATAATATTGGATTGGGGGAAGCCAAAACCGGGGGATTTGTATACTATGACGCTACAGTAATGAGCAATGATATCAATCTGAGTTTTGTAAATCTAAATATTATCGGGGGAGTACAAAATATTTTTGATCGAAAATATAGGGAGCACCTATCAACTTACCGAGGCATAAATAATCTTGAACCGGGCAGAAATATTTTTGTTAAATTAATTTTTAATTTTGAATAGGTTAATCTAACTACTATATGGATTGGTTCTATCTCGCTTTTACCTCTGCTATACTTTCTGCCGCTGCCGCTGTATTGCAGAAAAAAGTTTTGTTTGATTTGGATGCTTTGGAATTCTCTTTTATATTGGGCATTTTCAATCTGATATTTGCACTAATTTTTTTACCTCAAGTTAATTTTTCGGATATCTCATCACTCGGTTTAATCATCCTTTATCTTAAAACAATTCTCGGAGCACTGGCTTTCTGGAACGTAATGCTTGCAATAAAGAATATGGAAATAAGCGGTGCACTTCCGCTTATGGTATTAACTCCGGTTTTTGTGGCAGTGCTCTCCTTATTCATTTTAGGGGAAACACTAAATAACATTGAAATTTCCGGAATGATTCTATTACTTATTGGTACTTACATTCTCGAAATAAAGAAGAATGATACCTTTATAGATCCATTAAAAACTCTAGTCAGATCTAAATTTCACAAATATATATTTTATGCTCTCATTTTATTTTCGATATCCTCAGTTATAGATAAGTTGATCTTGAATGAATATAAACTAACACCATTCGATTTTGTTTTGTTTCAACAAATATTTTTAGGTATAAATTTTATATTTCTGTTGTTGATTAAATCTAAAAATCCAATTGATGTTATTAAGAAAGTTTCAAAACATAACATTGGCTGGATAGTGACAATTTCTATAATTACAATTGGTTACCGATACTCACAGATTGAAGCAGTAAAGATAGCTCCGGTTGCTCTTGTTCTTTCGGTAAAAAGAACATCGGTTTTCTTTGCATCAATTTTTGGTGGTAAACTATTTAGTGAAAGCAAGCTTTTAAAGAAAGGTATAGCAATTATTTTTATGTTGATCGGAGCCTATTTACTTTCTTAATGATTCAATTGATGCTTCTAATTTAAAAATTTCACAACCACATTTATCTGCACAATCCAGCACTAATGAGTTTTTAGATTCGTTCCTTAATTTCCAGATGATTATCAAATCACCACCAGTTGCTAAAATAAATATTATTCCAAAGCTATATATTAGATTATGTCCAACTACTAATCCAATAATTGCTGGAATTATTCCTAAAATAACAAGTGGCGCTAATACAACTATTCGATAATCTTTAACAGACAATGCTTCTTTACAATGACAATAAGGAGTTAATAATTTCCAAGAGATTCCAAACTTAATACTCTTCCACCCTTGTTCACTAAAGACCATTGCAAAAATTCCATGAATTAATTCATGAATGACAACACCTAGCAAATAAATTAGCCAATAAGGAAATTTATATGGAATTATTAGTTCCCCCCAAA
>CAYXXW010000012.1:0-23980 GCA_964469115.1 uncultured Melioribacteraceae bacterium | reverse complement strand
CTAAAGTATCTGGCTGGTTGGTAAGCAAAATCAACTTCAACTCCCATATGTGTTTGAGCAATACCATCTAAGTATACAATACCTTCAGAACCATCAGCGTTTGTAACTCCTCTGGAAGTTGCTCTGTTATCCCATTTAGTATAGTATACGTTAGCGTTTAAGGAAAGTTTGTTATCTAAACCTTTCCAGTTTGCACCCAATTCACCAGAGATAAAAGTTTCATTAGTATAATCTTCAGCTAAACTTACTGTTATATCATCAATAACTTGATCAAATATTGGCACTTTGGATACATAACCGGCATTTGCATAAACATTTAATTCTTTATTTACACGGAAATTAACACCACCTTTTCCTTGATAACCGCCAATGTAATCTGATTCAATTTCTTTTTCAGCACCATTTTCGCTTGTGAAATGATCTGTTAAGAAATATTTAATAACTGAGTATCCTCCAGTTCCGTATATTGAAAATCTATCTTTTGTATACTCGGCTTGAACATAACCACCTAACCAATTAATGTCGTTAGTATTGTTATAGTCAATTCTATCACCAAGATTCTTATATATAGAAGATGCATTATCAAAATCATTTCCTTCAAATTTGAAGTAATCACCGCCTAATAAATCTCTCACCTCACGATAGTGCTCTACTTGTGCTAATCTCCAATCTAAACCAAAAGAAAGTTTAAGTTCTTTATTAACTTTGTAGAAGGCCTTAGATAATAAACCAACTGTCCATTGATCGTTTCTACTATTTCTCAAAATACCTCTTGAGATACTATATTCTTCACCAAATATTGTTTCAACATTCTCAATATTTCTTGTTAAAGTTCCATCATAATCTACAACTCTTTGTTTTCGATCATAATTCCAACCCATACTACCAAATGTTCCAGTTCCACCACCAGTACCACCACTATAGTATGCAGTTGAATATAAACTCAACTTATCAGAAAGTTGTGAATACCAGTTAAGGTTAACAATTGGTTTGTGATAAAAATTTTCTCTTTCGTTAATGAAAGTTGGATCATGTCTTTGAGATTGATCACCATTCCAATATTGATGACCTTGATAAGAGGTAGAAACAGGGCTCCAGTTTGAGTTATATAATAAACCTTGTTCTGCATAACTAGGATTATTTAAGATCTCATTTGAATAGCCAAGATCACTTGCTAATTCATGACTGAATTGAGCAGCGTTAAGCGCATAAGTTCTTTGACCATGTCTCTGAGGAGCACCCGTAGCATATAATTCTATTCTATTTTTTTTATTAACTTGATAAGCAGCACCAAAGTAGTATGCCCAAGCATCAGTCCAAGCACCATCTACAATTCCGTTACCGGTTTTTCTAACACCACCAACGGTTAATGCAAATTTATCATCAATCAAACCTGTATTAGCAAATAATGTTTGTTTTGCAAAATTACCGCTTCCCATTTCGGTTTTATAATGAACACCGGCATCTTGCTGAGTTGGGTCAGTAATAATATTCATTGTACCGCCAATAGAAGGAGTTGCTAAGTTAACAGCACTTAGTCCTCTTTGAAGCTGAATAGAAGAAGTAGCATCACCAACACCATCCCAATTTGACCAATAAACCCATCCGTTTTCCATATCATTTACAGGAACACCATTGATCATGATAGCAACATTTCTTTGGTTAAATCCACGAACGTTAATACGCGCATCACCAGCACCACCACCTTGGTTAGTTGAATAAACACTAGGAGTAGTATTAAGAATCAACGGAATATCTTGTGAACCAAGCTGCATTTCCATATCTTTTTTATCAATATTTGTAAATGCAACAGGAGTTTCTCTTTCCCTAGCACGGTCAGCTAAAACAGTAACAGAAAGAGAGAATTCGTAATCTTTCAATTGGAAATCTAGTTCCATATTGTTAGTTACGTTTACATTAAGTAATTGAGCAGCTTCAAAACCAATATAGCTGCAAAGTATTGTATAGCTTCCTTTAGGTAAGTTAAATTCGTACTTACCGTCAGCATCTGTAGCAGCACCAACTGCCAAACCTTTAACATAAACGTTTGCGCCAATTAGATTTTCGCCAGTTTGTGCACTTGTTACTGTACCCGAAACCTTATAGGTTTGGGCAAAAGCAATAGAGCTCACTAGCAGCATTGCTAGTGCAATGAATTTGTACATTTTAGACATAGAGCTTTCCTCATTTTGTTAGAGAATGTATTAGTTAGTTTTTGTTTTGTAATTATATAGATTTGATTTTTTCTTACCAATATGCTATTCATTATTAACAGTAATTTAACACAGATTATTTTGTAGAAGGTAATAGGATCTTCTTCAACTTTTGTAGATTTAAGTTTCAAAGGGAATTGATTATTAAACTTTAAGACTACTTCCATACTTAGTTAACTAACCGTTTTTTGATCAAGTTAATTAAGAGATTTTATATTTATCTCACTTTAGACAGGTTAATATAAGAAATCATTTTAAAAAGAAAAAAGTTTTTAAATTTGCTTTTTTTACTCACTTTTCATTCATAATTCATTGGATTTTTCTATCTTATTATTATACTTATAGTTAGAAATTCCACTTAATATTTCAGTTTAAGAAACTTTTTTTTCATTATTTTTACATTATTAATTTAATTTACAGGAATTTACCAATGCTTCTAAATGAGTCAATCACAAAAAAATTGAAGAGTATAAAAATTATTGCAACCGATGTAGATGGAGTACTAACAGACGGCGGTCTTTACTATACAGCAGAAGGTTTGGTAATGAAAAAGTTTAATGTTAAGGATGGTATGGGCACAAGACTGTTGAAAGAGCAAGGTATCAAGACTGCTATAATTACTACTGATACTTCTGAGTTAATAAAAATTAGAGCTGAACGAATTAAAGTTGATTATTTATTTTTAGGTGTCTGGGATAAAGAAAACAAGTTAAAAGAAATTTGTGAATCAGAAAATATATCCCTTGAGTACACTGCCTTTATTGGGGATGACGTTAATGACACTGGTATTATTAAGGAAGCTGGTTTTTCTGCTTGTCCTGCAGATGCAGTTGATGATATAAAAAATATTGTAGACATTATATTAACTAAAAAAGGGGGTGAAGGAGTTTTTAGAGAACTCGCCGATCTTATTTTAAAAGCACAATTATAAAAAACATTTTAGATTTATCTCTCGTAATGTAAATAAGTTTGCTCACTGCTCAGAGTATTTCACTTCGCACTCAATTCTTTTTATCTCTCAAAATTCTTGAGCAGTTTCGGAGAATCGCTTTACATTTCTAACTTTTACTCTTGCCAAATTGATTTCAAAATTGTAAGTTATAGTGTACAAATGTTCACTATATATTTAAAGAGATTATGGGCAAGCGCGTGATTATAACTAAAACATGAATATAAAGAATATTTGAATGCCACTTAACTTGTTATTGCTTACATGAAAGCAGCTTACGCAAATAAAAAATTTGTATCCCCGATTAAGGAGAATCAGGTTACACCGCAAAGTGAATCGCCTCTTTTAGAAATGCAGATATATACTCTGCCAAAAAATAAAAAGCTAGAGTTCCCCAAAATTCATGCTCCTCTTCCACGCAACAAAGGTAAAGTAAACTTTGATATTTACGATTACCATCTCTTATTTAATGATGAGGGAACAAAAAGAATGATCCGCAATGGGAAAACAATAGGCTGCTTTTATATTGAATCACCCGGAATGCGTTCTTTATTAAAACGGCTTTCGTGTGATACTTTTGAAATGCTCACTGCTGCCAGCTCGGTTATTCGTCCGGGAGTTGCTGAAAGCGGAATGATGAAAGAATTTATCGAGCGACATAAATATCCCCATAAAAGAAAATACCTTGTACCCAAAATGGAGAAATATCTCGGCGAAACTTACGGGGTAATGATTTACCAAGAAGATGTCATTAAAATTGCGCATCACATTGCAGGTCTTTCTTTAGAAGAAGCAGATCTTCTTCGCAGAGCAATGAGCGGCAAAATGAGATCTAAAGAAGCAATGAAAAGGTTGGAAGATAAATTCTTTTTCTCATGCAGCGAAAAAGGATTAACTCCAAAAAATGCCAAGGAATTGTGGCGACAGATAGAATCTTTTGCCGGTTATGCGTTTTGCAAAGCACACAGTGCTTCTTTTGCTTTGCTTTCCTTTCAAGTAGCTTACTTAAAAGTGCATTTCCCAGCTGAATTTATGGCAGGTGTATTAAGTAATCGCGGGGGTTATTATTCGGCAGCAGTTTATATTCAGGAAAGTAAAAGAATAGGTCTGAAGATTAAACTTCCCTCAATAAATGAGAGCGATTACGAATACGTTGGTAAGAAGAATGATATTAGAATTGGACTAATGGCTGTTAAGAATTTATCGAAAAATTCCATTGACAAAATTTTGGAAGAAAGAAACCATAATGGAAAATTTCATTCACTAGTAGATTTTTTTGTTAGAACAAATATTGGCTACAAAGAAACTGCTCTTTTAATAAAGTGCGGTGCAATGGGCTGTTTCAAACAAACACGACCAACATTAATGAGATTGCTGGATATTTACACACACAGAAAAAGTGAACTGCAAAAAACCAGAAACAGCCTTTTCCCTTTTAAGAGTTGGAGCTTAGAGAATGAAGTGAAAACAGAAAAGCAATATTCTTTGCAAGAAATTTGTACCATTGAATATGAAACTTTTGGCTTTATGGTAACCCGTCATCCGCTTCACTTTTTTAGAAATATTTTAGCAACTCATGAAATTGTTGAAGCAAAAGACATGCATAAATATGAAGGCAAAAGAATAAAAATGATGGGCTGGTTTATGACATCTAAAAGAATTAAAACACGTAAAGGCGAAATTATGAAATTTCTTTCGCTTGAAGATCTAACCGATACTTTTGAAGCTGTAATTTTTCCGCAAGCTTATCAAAAGTATGCTGAGCTTACAATGTCTATGGGCCCTTACATAGTCGAGGGTAAAGCTGATCTGGAAAGCGGAAATAATATAGTCGTGGAAAAGCTAAGTATTGTAAGTATAAAAGATATTCTTTCCTCCTCGCAAAAAGATAGTGCTGAAAACAAATATTTTGGTGATCTTGAAAAAGTTGAAGAGGAAGAATTTAAAATAGTCAACTCTTTGAATTACTATAAGTTACAAACTGCTTACTTATAGTTTCATTTAAGTAATCCCTATATTTATTTGTTTTTTACTGTTAATAATAGTATAATTTCCAAATAATTAATTAAAAATACTGAATTATTGGAATAAGTAACAAAAAACAAGGGCCTTTATGAAAAAAATACTGACAATCTTAGTATTAATAACAGCAATTGTCTCGGCACAAGATGACAGCGTGAAAATATATAAATCTGGATTATATTTAGGGGTTTCAGGAATTTATCCGCATTATATGACAATAACTGACAAAACGATTGCAACTCACAAAAATTTTGGGTTTGGTTTTCATGTTGGCTATGATATAAGTGAACATTTTGGTTTTAGACTTTCAACAAATTATGTTTTAATGGGTTCATTTTGGTATGAAAATGGGAAAGAACAAGATAACTTTGTAAATATGGGAACTGTAAATATAGATGCTTTATATAATATTTTGCCATGTGAGATAGTATCTCCGTATGTTATTGCGGGTTATGGATTTACTTGGTTCAAATCCTCAAATCCTTATCTTGGTCCCAATAAAGATCGAGATTGGATTAAGGAAGCATATACAGGTAATCAATTTGAAATGGGAATAGGTGCAGAATTTAAGTTTTGGGATGATATTCACATAAAAGCAGAAGTTGATTATGTAACTGCAACTAACAATAAAATTGATGGGAATGAACATAAAAATGGAGTAAAAGGACTTCTGTATAGTAACGGTGATACATATATGAATCTTAAGTTAGGAGCATCATGGTACTTCTGGAGAGGTGAAAAGTCTAAAATTTGTGAACCATTTAGCATAAGAGAAGTTATTACAGAAATTCCCGTTGAAAAAATTGTAATTGACACGGTTTACATAGATAAGATAATTGAAAGAGCTATTGTAAAGAGAGAATCATTTGTTTTGGAAAATGTACGTTTCCGATTTGATAAAGATGTTTTAACAGCACAAGCTGAAATAATATTGCAAAATGTTGCTAGAGTATTAAATAAATATCCGGAAGAAAATATTGAAATTCTTGGTCATACTGATAACTGGGGTTCTGATGAATATAATCTAAATTTATCTCATCGAAGAGCAATTTCAGTAAAAAAATATTTAGTATTGCAAGGGGTTGCTTCTACAAGATTATTTACTGCGGGATGTGGAGAAAGAATGCCTATTGCTGATAACGAAACAGCCGAGGGAAGAGCAATCAATAGAAGAATTGAATTTAGTTTATATGATGGACAAAGCAGAAAATGTTTAGAATTTGAAGATTCAGAAATAATGAAGGGCCAAGTACCTCAGAAATTTAAAAATGAAGAACAAAAAGCATTTGCAGCGTCTTTTCAAGCAGGGGATCAACTGTCATATACTAATATCCAGTTTGAAGTTAACAGTGATATTATTACCGAATCTTCGAAAAAAACATTGGATAATGTCGTTCATGTGCTTAAAAAATTACCTGATCAAAAATTAGAAATACAAGGTCATACTGATAGTGATGGAGATGGCGCTTATAATCAAGATCTTTCGGAAAGAAGGGCTGCATCGGTCAAGAACTATTTGGCAAGTAACGGAATTAGTGAGGACAGGTTAACAACTACCGGTTATGGTGAAACTAATCCTGTAACTTCGAATAATACATCTGACGGAAAAACAAAGAACAGACGTATAGAATTTCTTCCTATAAAATAATAAGTAGAATATAATTCAATAAAAAAATCCCTATTTTAATTTTCTAAATAGGGATTTTTTTTAATCATTAGAAATTATATGTTAGAGAGAAAAATAAAACCAATCCCCTCGGGATCAATAGACTTTAGTTTGCCGGAGATAAATAAATTTTCTTTGGGAAATCAACTGAAAATTTATCACGTTAAAAAGGACACATTACCAATTATTCAACTAAATTTTATTATTCCTTCCGGGAGTATTTATGATCCTAAAAATAGAAATGGAATTGCAAAATTAACAGCAATGCTATTAGATGAAGGCTCTGGAAACTTAAGCGGATTAGAAATATCAGATAAACTAGAAACACTAGGGGCAATCTTAAATATTAATGTCAACAAGGAATTTACTACTTTATCTTTACTTACTCTAAAAGAAAATTTATCAAAATCGCTAGAGATTATTGCTCTAATTATCAAATCACCGCAGTTTAATAAAACTGATTTTGAAAGAGAATTATTACGGCTAAAAAATCAAATTATCCAGCTGAGCGACGATCCATCTTATATTGCTTCTAACAAATTTATTAAAACTATTTACAAAAATACTTCTTTTGAATTTGCAACTGACGGCAACTTAGAAAGTATTAGTAATATCACTAATGAACAAATAAAAAGTTTTTATTCTGAAAGATTTTCACCAGACAGTTCATTTGTTATTGCAGTCGGCGATATTCAAAGAAATGAACTAAAAGATTTATTGACTTCTTTTTTTGGCGATTGGCAAATTAATGAATCTGCAATTAATCTCTCAAATTCAATAAAGAAAACGTCGAAACAAATTATTTTTATTGATAAACCTAATGCAGTGCAGTCTGAATTGAGAGTTGGACATTTTTCCAAAAGAAGAAACTCTGAAGATTTTTATGCTAGAACGATTTTAAACTCAATTCTAGGCGGGCAGTTTTCAAGTAGAATTAACTTAAACTTACGAGAAGATAAGGGTTTTACTTATGGAGTAAATTCAAATTATAGCTATAATGTTTTAGGAAGTACATTTGCAATTTCAACTTCTGTAAAAAGTGAAAATACCATTGAAGCTGTTAAAGAAATACTATTTGAACTTGAGAATGCAAAATCAACCATTTCCGAAGAGGAAATTACTTTTTCAAAATCATATTTAATTCGCCGCTATCCTTCTCTTTTTGAAACATATTCCCAAGTAGCGACAAATGTTTCTCTATTACCAATTTTTGATCTACAAACTGAATATTTTAATAATTATATCACCAATATTAATAAGGTTAGTTTAGATGAAGTTTCGAAAGCTGCTAATGATAGCATTATGCTGTACGAAATGGTAATTGTAATTTTGGGAAATAAAAATATACTTAAAGATACACTAGATAAATTTGCTGAAAATATCGGAGCTCAATATTCTAAAATTCTAAAGTAATTTATTCGGGCTTACAATTTTATTTCCTTTCTTAATATAGCTTGCTACTTGATCTTGAATTTTGAAAAAATCTGACACACTGATTTTAAATACTTTTGACTCAGCTAATTTAACATTGTTAAAGTGAAAATTTATCAATGAAATCAGATCTGCTTTATTTTCACCTTTTAACAAAACATAATTATTAAGTGGAATTATTTTACGGTTTCTTTTATTGAATTCATCTATAATAAAACTTTGCAGACTACTATCAAATCCAGATTGTTTAATATCCATAAAAAATATCCTTGGTGAATTAAACGATGAAATAATATTCTTAATATTCTGACTCAATTTTTCCAGTTCATAATCTTTATCAAGCTCAAATTCAGTATTATCTGAATCACTATAGAGGTTAACAAAATAATCTATTTTATTACTCTTAATTAATTCTGCTGTTTCAGTTGATTTTAATTCGAGAGGAAGTAAAACTCCAAATGGAATAGCTAATTGCAATAGAGTATTAAATTCATCGCTTTCAACTTCATTTAGATCAGTGATCAGAAATCCTATTTGGGAATATTCTCTAAAAAGTTGTAAACCGTATCTTAATTCGGATACAAGTTTTGTGTAATTACCTGATTTAATTTTAAGGCTGGTATAGCCATTTATCTTTTCTTCTTCAGATTCTATTAAGACAGGCTTTCCAACGAATGATTCATTAAGATCTTTTAATACAACTGGAATTGCTACTCCGGCTGGCAGCTTAATAATAAATTTGTAGGATAATGAATCGAATGTACCTTTATTTAATTTTCGTTTCTGAATCCACGATTGCTCAATTCCATACCTGGAAAGAGTATTAAAAAAGTTTAATTCAATTTCATTAATTGTCGAAAATTCTTTTATTTTCTCTTCTGTTTTTTTTTGAGTAATTCCTATCAACACATTGAGCAAAAGTAAAACTGAAACCACCGAAACAAAAACGTAAATAATCTTTCTTTTATTTATCATAAAACTATTTGTTTGTAAAAACCGGTTTTCTTTTTTCCAAAAATGCCGAAGTCCCTTCTTCAAAATCTTTAGTTCCGCAGCAGTTACCAAATAATTGTGCTTCTAAATCCAGTCCTTCTTTTTGAGTAAGATCATTTGTACTAACTATTGACCTTAAAGCTGCTCTGACTGCGATTTGTCCTTTAGTTGAAATTTTATTTGCCAAAGCCACAGTTTCTTCAAGTAATTGATCTTGCTTAATAATTTTATTAACCAAACCTATCCTAAAAGCTTCTTCCGCACTGATCATATCCCCTGTTAAAATATACTCTGCTGCCCTACCGGTGTTTATTAACCGTGCCAATCTTTGTGTGCCGCCATAACCAGGAATAATTCCTAAATTAACTTCGGGTTGACCAAATTTTGCATTTTCTGAAGCTATACGAATGTGGCAAGCCAGTGCCAATTCACAGCCTCCGCCCAGTGCAAAACCATTTACAGCTGCAATGACGGGTTTATTCAGATTTTCAATCAGATTAAAAATTCCTTGCCCCTTTTTTGCAAATACTTTCCCCGTATCTTCATTGCATTTATTGAGCTCACTAATATCTGCGCCCGCAACAAAAGCCTTTTCCCCGGAACCAGTTAAAATTATAATACTAACTTCATCATCTTCTTCTAATCTTGTAAAAATAATTTTGAGCTCATCCAGTGTATTCGAATTAAGAGCATTAAGTTTTTCTGGTCTATTAATCGTTACAACTGCAATTTTATTTTCAATTGACAGTACTAAATTTTTAAAATCCATTTTATTTTCTCCTACATTGAAAATGCCAGCGGTAGAGTTAACCGCAAATTAAGCGAAAGATATTGATTATTCTTTAAGTAATTATATGTAGCAATTATATCCATCAAGAAAAATGAAAGACCGCCTCCAATATGAAATCCAAATTCTGAAAGTCCTTCAAGATTATCTTTTTTATTTTGATCAATTTTATATTGAGAGTACTTTTCAACGAAAGCATAGGTAACTCCGCCCTCAATTATTGGCATTAGCAAAATCATATCTTTAATAAGTGGAGATAAAAAATATCTTGCACCACCATGAAAAGAAACTATATTAGTAGTTAAAGATGAAAGATCGGTATTTTTGTAATAATCATAATCACCAGGATGATTTTGATAACCAATATTTAAGTAAAAAAATAATGGGGCAAAGTCACTATCAGTGAAAGACAACATTCCATCAAAGCCCGCACCAATTGCTTGCTGGTCACCAAGTTCCCCGAAAGGTACACGCGGACCAACACCAAATGTTAAAAATAATCCACTTGCATTTCTTGGTTCAACACTCTGACCAAAAATTGTTGAAACACTGAATAATAAAATAAGTAAAGAGTATAATTTTAATCTCATTTCTAATTTACCTTTTCGCAGAATAACAAAAAAATATCTCTTAAATCTATGAGCACTAAATAATTTAAATAAATTCAACTACTTAAATTTATTTAATTAGTTCAGTCCCAATCCCAAATTTATAAACAAGTCTGCCGCCCCATTCAGCGGTTTTGTACAATAAAACTGAACCTCCGAATGCAAAAATAATAAATATATAATGCAGGCGTGTGTCATTTTTCTTCTTTAACAAAAAATATAGTTTGAGAACTAAAACTGCCAGAAAATACCATATCGTAATCGAAGCAAAGTATTCATGTTTTTCAATCAAGTAAAAATGATATAGGTTAAGTGAAGGACTTTCAGATAAGTATTGAAATGCTTGATTTCCGGTTAGAACAGAAATTATTCCTCCAATAACGCCGATTATCAAGAATAATAAAATAATTTTATGGAGGTCTCTTTTTTTGAAAAAAAAATTTATTAGCTCCAAAATAATATATAAGTAAAAAAATGCAATTGGGAAATGTACAATAAGAGGATGTAACTGTGATAAAAATTCCAAATCATAATCCTTTTTGCAAATTGATCTATTTAATAAAATACAGAAGCCGGATGTTAATTACAAGAAAGTAGTTTAGTATTTCACTTTATACAAGAAGAGTCCTTTACCTGGAACCGATTCACCGGCAGCTTCTCTATTTTGAAGCGATAATATTTCTTCCAATAAATCATTATCTGTATTTGCCCTAGCCAATTTTAATAGAGTGCCAACAATCGTTCTTACCATACCATGCAGGAATCTATCTGCTTCAATCATAAATATTATTAGTCCTCTTGTATCTTTCCAATAAATTGAATTTACTTTGCATATTTTATTTTCAGTATCGGTTTTAGTCTTACAAAAGGAGGTGAAATCATGTTCACCTATTAAAGCTGAACTAATTTTTCGCAGCCGATCAAAATCTACAGAGTTAGCATAAGGATATAAATATGAATAATTACCAAAAAAGGGTGATTTTTCTTTACTAATTAAATAAATGTAACTTCTACGCTTTGCGTCAAATCTTGAATGAAAATTTTCATCCACTTCATTCATCTCATTAATGGAAATGTCATTTGGAAGAATTGAATTGAGCGAATATTTTATTTTTCTAATTTCATAATTCCGTTCAACTCTAAAGTTAGCTACTTGTCCTAATGAATGAACTCCGGCATCTGTCCTACCGGAACCAATAAGATTAACATCTTCATTTGTTATTTTCGAAATGGCTTTGAGAACTTCGTCTTGGATTGTATTTCTATTGGGTTGCGACTGCCAACCGGAATAATTAGTACCGTCATACAGAATTTTAATTTTATAATTAGGCACAAAATCTCTTCAGTTTTAAATCATATTCCGGTTTTAGATAATGAAACTTATTAGTACCTTTTTCTTACTGCTCCAACTCTTCAAGAATTTCTTCTTTTCTAATCGGGTCAACTTCACTTTCTGTCTTGAAACTGTGAAGCATTACATCAACTTGCTGAAGTAAACTTTTCTTTAAATATTTGGGTGCAAGAATTGATGCATCCAGCATGTAAATTCTTCTTGTTTCTTCATCATAAAAAGTATAACTGATAAATGGTCCGCCCATACTTTGATCATTAAATCTCCACAAACCTTGAGTCATCAGTGCATATCTTCCATTAAAATTAACTTCGGTATTCATTCTAAATTCATCATAAAGTTCAACATAAGCACTATCATCGGTTGTTCTGTAAAACTTTTTTGTAAGCTTATTTCTAACCGCAGTAATTGAATCAACTTCTAAAAACTCAGGAGATGAATCTTCAATCCAATGCACAAAAATCCATCTTTCCATATCTGTGTTTACGCCACGGCGAAGCCAAACAAAATTATCTTCCGGTTGGTCCATTGCTAATTGATAATCTGCTTGAATGTACATTAACCAGCCATAGTTATTTAATATTTTCGCCTCAACATTCTTTTGCTCAAATCTTGGATTGTACAAACCTTTAGCTAATCTTTTATTCGATTTTTCTCTGAAGTAATAGAATAAATCATCTTTCTTTTCGAGCATTTTTGATTCTAAACTTTTAATATCTTTCGCAGTTAAAATCATCACCAACTGATCATGTGCCCATAAATCGTAACGGTTGATCACAGATACCGAATCATCTAAAATTAACCTTGTAACATTCGAGTCTAAAATTGACCCAATATATTCAGATGTATATGATCCTGAATTGAGTGGGGCTAAAATTATTAAATTTTTCTTTAATTGAAACTGTTTCAAGTTATTGATGCTCTGCCTTTTTATTTGAAACAATTGTTCTGGTTGAGGAGTATGAATAATTTTGCCGAATGTTTCTTTAAGGGCATCTTCAACAAGAAGAAATTCAGATGAATCTGCAATTACATGAATTTCATCTTCGGGTCCTTTTGCTTTCTTTTTTGTTGAACAATTTTGAAGTAACAATGCTGAAATGACAATTAAAGATAAAGTAGTAATTTTTCTTTTCATATTAATTATTTGTTTAATGAGTGAGTATTAAACACAGAATATTACTTTTTAGTTCCTATAATTTAATAAAGAATTAGATTCGGTAGCCAAAAATAATACAAGCCCCACATTGTTAATCCAATTGATATAGGAATTGTAAGATTATCGTCTGCCCAACCGTAAGAAATATTTTCTACAATAGCACCAACTGCACCACCGATCAAACCAATAATAAACTCCATAAACAGGCTTTCAACTTTTGGAGCAAATATAACAACAATAATTGAAAAGAGAAAAAAGGCAAGAGTACCTTCCAAACTTTTTGATAGAAATTTATGTTTACCGAATCTTCTGCCAATTATTGCCGCGGCAATATCACAAACAATAAGCATTGCAAAAGCTGTAATAAAAATTATTTTGGGAAAGATCCAAAGGGTAATTGTTGCTCCAATAAAAACATAAGACGCACCATTAAGATTTTTTTTAATCGAATCATTTTCATGCTCACGCATCATAAAACCAAAAGCTTTTTGGATGAAAATGTTTAGAGGTTTTATGAAATGTCTGGAAAAATCAATAATAACTGTAGCTAGAGTGATAGGAATTAAAATGTTGAGTGCAGTTTCTTTGGAAATTAAGTAATAAATAATTGGAATTGATAAAGAACATAAGTGAATACTCTTTCGGAGTAATTCACTTTTGAAATCTATAGAACCGTTGTCAATTGGAGTCATTTCCCTTTTCAGTATTCTTGTCTTCTTCAGTTCGGCTCTTTTTTTCGTTTATCATTTTCTTGACGTGATCCGGTACATTTTCCGGAGATTGTTCGCCATTACCATTTCTCTTTGCCGGCGGTAGCTCTTCACCATGAAGAATTTTACTTATTTCTTCAGCATCAAGAATTTCTCTTTCTAATAGTTCTTCAGAAAGCTTATGTAATTCATCTAAATTTTCTTCAAGTACTTTTTCTGCTCTTTCCATGCCTTTCATTACAATGGCTCTTATTTCATCATCAATATCTTGTGCAGTCTGATCACTATAGTCGCTATGTTTTGTTATTTCTCGCCCAAGGAATATTTCTTCCTCATTTTTACCGTAAGCTAATGGACCAAGTTTTTCACTCATACCCCATTCGCAAACCATCTTACGAGCTAAGTTTGTAGCTTTTTCAATATCGTTGCCTGCGCCGGTTGTAAAATCATTAAAAATAAGTTTTTCAGCTGCTCTTCCACCTAAAGCATATGCAATAGTAGCCTCTAAGTAATCCTTTGAATATGTGTGTTTTTCATCAACAGGCAGATAGGTTGTTACACCAAGTGCTCTTCCTCTTGGAATAATTGTAACTTTATGCACTGGGTCTGATTCGGGAATTTTTAATGCAACTAGTACATGTCCAATTTCGTGGTAAGCAGTAATTTTCTTTTCTTTATCGGAAATGATCATACTCTTTCTTTCCATTCCCATCATTACTTTATCTTTAGCATCCTCAAAGTCATCCATGCTTACAGTTGTTTTATTCTGACGTGCTGCTAACAATGCCGCTTCATTAACTAAATTAGCAAGTTCAGCGCCTGCCAACCCAGGCGTTCCTTTCGCGAGGACTTTCAATTCAACTTCTGGAGCTAAAGGAATTTTTCTGGTATGAACTTTTAGAATCCCTTCCCTTCCTTTAACATCAGGTCGATCAACAACTACTTGTCTATCAAATCTACCGGGTCTCAGTAAAGCTGGATCAAGAACATCTGGTCTGTTAGTGGCTGCAATAATAATAACACCACTATTTTGTTCAAAACCATCCATTTCTACTAGAAGTGCATTAAGTGTTTGTTCGCGTTCATCATGTCCACCACCGAGACCTGCACCTCTGTGTCTACCTACTGCATCAATTTCATCTATAAAAATAATACAAGGAGCATTTTTCTTTCCTTGCTCGAATAAATCTCTAACTCTGCTGGCACCAACACCTACAAACATTTCAACAAAATCAGCACCACTTATGGAATAGAATGGAACTTCAGCTTCACCTGCAATAGCTCTAGCCATTAAAGTTTTTCCTGTTCCCGGAGGTCCTAACAATAAAACTCCTCTTGGAATTTTACCTCCAAGTTTCTGAAACTTTGTTGGTTCTTTTAAAAATTCAATAATTTCTTCAAGTTCCTGCTTTGCTTCATCAGCACCGGCTACATCTTTAAAAGTTACTTTAATTGAAGACCGAGAATTTAATTTTGCCCTACTTTTACCAAAATTAAAGATCCCTTTTGAACCGCCGGCTCCACCGCCACCTTGCATTCTTCTCATAATTAGAATCCAAATTCCTATCATAAGAACCCATGGCAAAAAGCTTATTAAAACAGTAAACCATTCATTAGAATCCAGAGTGAAATTATATTTTATTCCTTTTTCTTTCCAAACAGATTGCTGTTGTTCAATAATTTTTTCTATCACAATAACACTAATTTTATCTGTCAGAATTGGATTTTTACCTACCGGAACACTCTCTTCAGCTTTAAGCTTAGCTTCCAGAACATAATTATTAATTTCCGACTTTATAACTTTAATTTCTTCAATCTTATTATCAGTCAAAAGGTTTTCATAAACATAATAGTTTACTTCAATTGCTTCACCGCGACCGGCATTCATAAATTGCATTATAATTACTGCTGCAATAATTACTGCACCCCAACTAAATACAGATTTTAGAATTTTAGACCAGTCAAAATCTCCATCCGGTTTTTGAGAACCAAAACCTTTATTCTTTTTCGAGCTATTTTTATTGTTATTGTCAGTCATATATAATTTATTAAATGGTTTGTACATCAAAATCTCCGTCATTCACTTAATGCGTAAATAGATTTAAGGTTTCTAAATTTTTGTGCGTAATCTAAACCGTACCCTATCACAAATTCATTTGGAATATTAAAGCCAATATAATCAATTTTGACGTCATATTTTAAGCTTTTGGGCTTTACCAACAAGCTGGCCACCCTAACGCTAGCCGGTTTATGATTCTTCATTAACTCTTGGATGTATTTTATAGATAATCCACTATCAACAATATCTTCAACTACAATTATGTGTCTTTCGTTTATATCGGCGTTCAATTCTTTTATCATAGTCACATCACCAGAAGAAATTTTTTGATCACCGTAACTTGAAAGCTTTATAAAATCAATTTCGCAATGGATATTGACTTGTTTTACAAGATCTGATAAAAATAGAAATGAACCATTAAGAACACCAATAAAAATTGGTAGCTTACCAACATAATCCTGGGAAATTTGATCACCAAGCTCTTTTACTCTTGCTAAAATTTGATCTTCCGGTAAAAGAATTGAAAACTTCTCGCTTCCTACCCAAATTTCTCCGTTCTCGTTTTCAACTATTTTAGACATAATTTTAGTTTAATTTTTGTTTCATTCGTAATTTTATACTTCTCGCTGATTCTTTTTCCAACAATCCACACAATATCATTTTTATTTACCAAAACTAATAGTTTTTTCCTTTTATAAGAAGGTATTTTTAGATCAGTTAAAACATCTGATATCTTTTTTGTTCCCTTCATTCCTAATAACTGAATTTTATCACCAATCTTCCAGAGTCTTAAAAGCAATTTGTCTTTTATATAATCGCCCGAGATATATTCAATACTCGAGTTTTTTTTAAATTTTTCGTGTATTTTGTCAATATGTTCAATACTTAACGACTTATTAAAAACTTTTTTCTTCTGATTTATTTGAATCTCAGTTTCAGTAAATATTTCAGATATTTTTTTCTCAACAATAATTTTTGCCCTTTCGCGGTGAGCAAATATCTTTTTGCCTAATTCGATCTTTGTCCCTACTTGTGAATCAATAAGTCTTTTTAACTTTTCAAACTGGTTAAAATTAAAATCAATTTTTAGATGATTTGGAAAAAATACTTTGAAAATTTCGCCCCAAATTTCTTTTGGATAATTATTAAGCTCTTTTAATGAAATAATAATTTCATCACCTTGAGTTTTAATTATTTTATTTGAAATTTCTTCAGTAAAAAAATTGATTAGCTTTAATTGACTTTTTATCACTCTACCAGAATTAAGAAGAGTCTTATCCAGAGAGGGATTGATTTTTTCTTTAAGAGCCGGTATAATTTGATGCCGAATATAATTTCTTCTGAAATCTAAACTCTCGTTTGAGCTATCAGTAACAAATTCAAAATTTTTATTCTTTAAATACTGCACAATATCACTTTTTGTTAAGCATAAAAATGGTCGAATAATATTATCCCTTTTTATAGGAATACCCGCTAGACCATTGAGTCCGGTACCACTAAACAAATTTAAAAGAACAGTTTCTGTATTATCATCAAGATTGTGTGCAGTTATAATAAAGTCTGCACCTAACTTCTTGGCAAATCTATCTAACTCTTTATATCTTAAAATTCTCGCAGCTTCTTCAATTGACTTTTTATTCTTCTCGGCAAAGGACTTTACATTTACACCAAATGAAAAAAAAACAATACTTAACTTATTACATAAATCCTTGCAAAATTTTTCATCTCTTTCGCTTTCACTTCCACGCAAGTTATGATTAACATGTACTGCAGTTACTGAAATACCATATTTTTTTTTGAACTGATTAAAAAAGTAAAGAGCAAATACCGAATCAGCACCGCCGCTTAAAGCAACCAGAACTTTTTTGGTTCCAACAAGCAAATTGTTATTCTCAATAAAGTGAAATACGTTTTGCTCAATTGTTTTTTGATGTTTCAATTAAAACTCAAAAATGATTTTGTTATTTCAAATTTAGCTTACTAGTAAGAAAACAACTCATTTCACAACAGAATGGGTAAATAATTCTTAAACTTATTTTATATCCAAAATTTTAAATTTGATAATTCCCGCAGGTACTTTAGCTTCTACAGTTTCACCTTTTTTTGCTCTCATCAGAGCACTTCCAACGGGCGATGTAATTGCTATTTTACCTTCTTGCAAATTGGCTTCTTCTTCAGAAACCATTGTATATTTATAAACTTTACTATTTTTCAAATTCTTAACTTTTATATTGGATAAAATGTGAATCTCATCTTTAGAAAGTTTAGAAGTATCGACTATTTTAGCTTTAGAAAGCATTTCTTCCATTTTACTTATTTTAAGTTCAAGATGTCCCTGTGCTTCTTTCGCCGCATCATATTCAGCATTTTCAGATAAATCACCGTAAGCTCTAGCTTCGGCAATTCTCTGAGCCATATTTTTTCTGCCATTCGTTTTAAGCTCTTTTAATTCTTTTTCCAGCTCATGTAATTTTTCTTGACTTAAATAAACAAAGTTTGACAAGTAAATTCTCCTATTTTATGGCTATATAAAAAAAATTGCCATCGCTTTCGCAATGGCAAGTTTAAAATTAGTAAAATTTAACAAGTGATACAAGGAATGAAAGCTAAGATTAAACCTCAAAAACTTCTTTAACTCTGCACAAAGATTTGAAATTGCAATATTTACACACTTTATCTTCTCTGTTTTCCAGTTCTGATAAATGGAAAAAACCTTTTTTAATTTTATTGTGATATTCTATCATTTTTTGTTTTGTAACTTCTGTTAATCCATCATTTAATTTCTGAATTTCTTCATAGGTTAAACTTTTTTTTCTTGTAAGATTTACGTTAGAAGGTCCAAAATTACTGTCTTTATAATCAAGAGAATAAATGGTCATATTATTGCTGCCGTAACGATCAGTTGTAACGTTTTCAAGAATATGCTCGCCAGCCATTAAATAAACCGGTAATTGAAGTGAAAGTCCCTCTTGTAATTCGGGTAGGGTGGGTTTTTTACCTTTCAGCTTATAATCAACAATGTTGTAAATTTTATTTTCTTCATCAACATCTAATCTATCAACTTTGCCTCGAAGTTTTATGTTGCCGATCTCTAAAGGAGGAATTTTTATTTCATTTTCTTTTCGTGCAAAATTACCAAAACTAAATTCAAAATACTTTGGTTTAAAATTACTTTCTGAATTTGTTTCAGTTATTAAAAATTTATGAAGTATAGAATTTTCTTTCACTCCGTCAATTCCTAATATTTTTTCTTTCTCAAAAAAAGCCAAAGGAGAATTTAGATTAAGACTGCCGATTTTCTTCTCAGCTATGTCAAACAATACTTTATTCAGATTATTAAATTCCTTACTCCCCCATTTACCTATTGAAATTTTTTCTTTAATAACCTTTGTAGAAAATTCATAAAGGATTGAATGAAGTACACTACCCAACTCCAATGGCTGAGCCTCTTCTGTTGGTTCTTCAATTGTCTGCAATTTAAGTATTCGTTCACCAAAATACTTAAATGGACATTTGGCAAATGTTTCCAATTGTGAAACTGAAAACTCCCTTTCACTATAGCTTGCAAGATAATTTTTTATTTCATCATCTAAACCGATAAAACCATTATTCTCTTGTTCACCAAATGGTTGATCTTTTCTAATTCTTCTTATTTCATCTTTTTTATTTAAAACTGAACTATTGACATTGAACCTCTTTAATGCATTTTTAAGACTTTTATTTTTGTTGTTTCTTGCATACTCAATTTGCAGTTGTTCGGTAGAAAAAATACTGTAGTCATCCATTGTCTCAAGCTCAGTAAAGTTAAACAGTTTTTCCAAGTCCTTAATAAAAGTAGATTCTACCAATTCAGTATCTGCATCTTTTTGCGGAATTGTAAGAAAAAGTTTTTTCTCCCAAGTACATAAAGCTTGATAAAAATGAAACCTCTCTTCGGTTTGGTGAATCTGCTCTTTTTTCTGATAAGAACCTGAGAAAAATATTTCTGGTGAGTATCTAGTTGGAAAATCTCCATCACAAAATCCGCCTAAAAATAAATAATCAAATTTCAATCCTCTTATTTCATTAACCGAAGTAACTAACACTCCATAATCAGATCTCTCTTTTATGTTAAATCTTGCCCAGTTTGATATTGTTCTAAGCTGTTCAATGTAATAATTCAGGGGATGAAACTTTTCTGGTTCGTTTTTATCAAGCAATATTAAAACTTCTGTCAATGTATTAAGCAGAACAGTAACTGACTTAATAAATTCTTCCTCTTTACCAGCTGATTCTTCCAGAACTGTAAAAGGCAACCGTAATTTTAAGAGTAAACCTTTAAAGATTTTTATGAAATCTTCACTATTCATTTTTTTAGTGAAGGGCTTTAAAAGCTTTTTCAATTGCCTTAAATCGGCTTCAGCCTTTTTATACTTACGAATTAGTTGATCTTTTTCAATTTCTACTAAATCTTCTTTATACTTTATAATGCTAATGCCATCTTGGATTGATGTTTCCCAATTTTGTAAACCGGAAGTAATTTTCAGCTCACTTGCTACATATACCAAATTATTAAAATCAATATTTTCAAAATTGAAGAAACCATTTGTTAGTACACGTCCCAAATCATAAAAATAAAAATCATTCTCGATCAACTCGAGTAAGCTGATTGCTGCAACTACCGGTGGAGATGTTTTAAGTGGAATTCTATCCGTAAGATTTATAGGAATACCATATTTATTAAATGTATCTCTAACCAAACTTGAATAATTACCAATAATATTAAATGCCACACAAATGTTTTCCGGTTTCACTTCTTTATCAATCAATTGCTGTTTTATTGATTTAGCAATAAATTCAACTTCTTCTATTCTATTTTTCGCTTTGTATTTATAAAGGCAATCAATAAGTGTACTGCTTAGCTCACTCTTATTCTTGTTAAAAAGTTCTGTTCTTAAAATGTTCTTGAAACCGGAATTTTTCTTAGGAGTTGTATCCAGAATTTTTCTAAAATCATCTTGCTGTAGATATTCAAAAGTTTCAGAGAGATGAGAGAATAGACTTTCATTTTGTATATGATAGTCAAAATTGATAAATAAATTAGTATTTACTGCATCTGATAGTTTGCTGATAATATCAACCTCCAAGTTCGTAAACTCATCAAACTCATCAAAAACTATATTCTCTACTTCAGGAAATATAAAATTGAAAGCTGAACTAAACTCTCCTTTACTAAAATTAAATAGTGCGGAATAAACATCTCCAACTTCTAAAGCAGATAGTGTTTTGCACTTTTCTAAATACCGTTTATAAATTGAGGCAATATCTATAGTTTTGTTTCTTTCTCCACCCTCCAACTTTTCAGCTTCCTTAAGTAAAATCTCTGGCAATATTCCATGCTTCTTATATTCAGAGATCACGTTTTTTATTTTATCAAGCGTACCAAAAGGTATACCTTTACTGTAAGCGGCAAAGTATGAAAGTTTAAGTTCTTCGGTGGTCTCTTTAATTAAAACAGTTGCGGCCGCTTCACTTAACAACGTAAAACTTTGTTTCTCTTTTAGCAGCTTGTTTGATAAAGTAGTGAGGGTCTCAATATAAATTTTTGATACAGGACGATCAATAAAATGATTAATGATCTTTTTCTTTAAATCTCTCAATCGTCTATTGGTAGGGACTACGAGTAATATTTTTTCAGGATTTTCAGATAATATTTTTTTTTTGAGAAACGACTCAAAATTTATCTGATCAAGATTGCTCTTAGTTAAGATCATTTGATATTTTTAATTCGTTTTTCTGAATATTACTTTGTTGCCAACATTTACTTTGTACTTATCTGTATAACCAGCAAGGGTTTCTAATACATATTGCGACGGTTTTGTTGAGGGATAAGAAGTTGTTGCAAAGGGCTCTGTATTTTTGTGTATAGTCACAATTTCTAAATCTGAGTTTATAAAAAGCATATCCAAAGATATGATTGTATTCTTCATCCAAAATGATTGCATTTCTTCTGATGGAAAAATAAATAACATACCTTGGTTTTCTCCCATCTCAGTTCTTAGCATTAGTCCATCAGACCGCTTTACAGCATTATCGGCAAATTCAATATCAATTCGTGAAATGTAATTGCCTTCGCTTGTTTGGAATGTTAACTCACCTTGTTTCTTAAATTTATAAAGATCAGCTTGATCAACTACATTCTTTTTGGTGGGTACTTGTTTGGAATTACTGAATAGATTTGATAAAAGTAAAATTATAAACGCCACAACTATTACAATAACTACAATTTGGAATAGCCTACTTTTGTTTTGCTTCTTTTTGTTCTTCTGCTTTGCCATTTTAGTATAATTATTTTTTGAAAATATTATTTTGATGTTGTTAATTTAGTTAATTTGAAACAAAAATTGATGTGATAAAATGATCCTTGAAAGAAATGGCGTAGATCTTACTGAAATTCAGAAGAAAATACTAAAGAGCGGTTGGGGTGACTCATCAGTTGATGATGTGATTGTTGAACGAATGACTTATAAATCTGATAACTTAAAAGTAAAAGGTTATTTAGCGCATCCAAAAGATATAAGTAAAAAATATCCTTGTGTAATTTGGTGCAGAGGTGGATTTAAAAATGCAGGAGCACTCGATGATTTTTATGCACAAGGTATTTTAGGACAATTAGCCAGTTGGGGTTATGTTGTTTTCGAAAGTCAGTACAGAGGGAATGTTGGTGGTGAAGGCAAGGATGAATTCGGAGGCCAAGATTTAAACGATATAGAGAATTTAATGCCTTTGGCCGATGAATTGGAATTTGCCGACACAAATAGCTGGGGAATTGAAGGTTGGAGCCGAGGCGGAATGATGACTTATTTAACTTTAACAAAAATCCATAAATTCAAAGTTGCAATTGTTACGGGAGGAATTTCTAATGTTAAATGTACAATTGATGAAAGTAGTTTTATGAAAAAGTTATTTGATCTTAATCGTCAGAAGTTGGATGAGAATTTTTGCAGGCAAAGAACAATTCTTAACCATTTAGACATGTATTCAAAGAATACACCAACATTACTAATTCATGGAACAAAGGATGAAAGAATTCCAGCTCATCATTCATTAGATTTATCTTATAAATTTTTAGAGAATAATATTGAGCACAAATTAGTTTTACTTGAGAATGGAGATCACTTTTTGAGAGATCATAAAGCAGAAGTTGATGAACTTAGAAAAAAGTGGTATAAAAAATATTTAGGATAATTTATATTTCTGTTATGAATAAATTTTAATAAACAAGGAAGTAAAATGGCAACAAAATATTGGCTGGTTAAATCAGAACCGTCAGTTTTTTCAATTGATGATTTGGCAAAAAGTAAAAACAAAACTACTTTCTGGGATGGGGTTCGAAATTATCAAGCAAGAAATTTTATGCGTGATGATATGAAAAAGGGCGATTATGTTTTATTCTACCACAGTAATGCAGAACCAAATGCTGTGGTTGGTGTTTGTCAAGTTGTGAAAGAGGGATATCCCGATTTTACTGCTTTTGATCCAGATGATAAACATTTTGATCCTAAAAGTAAGAAAGATGCACCGACATGGATTATGGTAGACATAAAATTGACAAAAAAGTTTAAGACTCAAGTAACTCTTACTGAAATTAAAGAAAATTCAAAATTGAAAGAAATGAAATTAGTACAGAGAGGTAATCGTTTATCGGTAATGCCGGTAAACAAAAAAGAGTTTAATGAACTTCTTAAAATGGGTGGAATTAGTATTTAGTTAATTAAATTATTTAATAAGGAAGAGAAGCTTTCAAATGAATGCTTCCCTTCTAAAAATTTCACTTGTCTTCCTTCTTTATCGTAAATAAATGTAGCCGGTATTGCTCCATTCCAATTTTTACTAAAATAGTTTATCAATTGCTCATCGTTCTTAAAACCACTTAAATAAACAGGAAATTCTACCTTATTTTCAATTAAAAATGGTTTTGCTTTTGATTCAATATCCTCAGCGAAATCAACACTTATTGCAACCACATCTAACACATTTTTATAATTATTTG
>CAYXXW010000011.1:0-24114 GCA_964469115.1 uncultured Melioribacteraceae bacterium | reverse complement strand
TCAGTATCGATTTCATCGATAAATTTTTCAAGCAATTTAATTTCTTCACCAGTTGCCGGCTTAAATGCTTTACTTTTTACATCCGAAGGGGTTGCAAGTTCCGAACCAATCACAAATAGCGATTGCTGTAATGAAGTTAAAATCTTTCTGGTTTTTTCATCTACATTTTCGGTCAGTACCAACCCAAGAAGAGAGTTAAGTTCATCAAGAGTACCATAAGCCTCTATTCTTTGATTATCTTTATCTACCCTTTTACCGCCAAATAAACTTGTCTTTCCATCATCACCGGTCTTAGTATAAATTTTCATTATTTAATCCAGCACCTTCAAAGTAATTTTTTTATCGTTAACAGTGATAGTGCATTTACTTAAATCTTTACTCTTATTTTGATATTCGTTTCTAATAAATGCAAGCCCTTCGTAATGATTATTCTCTTCAGCTTTAACCAAAGTAGTTAAAATTCCTACTAAATCTTTATCGTTATTAAAAAATTCAACCGGTGTTTCTGTTTCTTCAATATCTTCAATTCTTACTTTTTTAATATTTTTTTGAATTTTATCATAAGTATCTAATCTTGCAATTACTTCTTGACCAATATAACATCCCTTTGTAAAACTGACCTCATGAATTAATCCGGCTTCATGCGGATTAAAATTATCATTAATCTCGTTTGGCTTCTTTGGAACTTTATTTATAACTCTGTAATAATCAAATGCTTTTTCACCAACCATTGCTAAATCAAATACACTTTTATGACTTAGTAAATAATCTAAAAGAGAATTCTGATTCTCAGACTCACAAATTATCCAGTATAAATTTTCACCGCTTCCAGCTGATTTCTTAAGTAAGTAGCTCGTTTTATCGTCAATAACAATTTTATGAATTTTATGATTGTCTAATTCGTCAATTTCTCTTCCGCAGATAAGTGTTAGGTAAGATTCTGCCTGGGGACCGATGACATCTAAAATTAAATATTCTCCTGTTTTATTTTCAGTTTGAACATCTTCTGTAATTATATATTTATTGAGCCATCTATAAAGAGTGTTATCATTTTTTTTACTACCAACTAAAAAATAATCATCTTCCAAACGAATCAATACTGTTCTGTCAATTAGTCTGCCCTTTTCGTTTGTAAATAATGTTGTCACATAATTATATGGTTCAACTTTAAGAACGTCATTTGTTGATATTCTTTGCAAAAAGTCGAGCACATCTTTACCTTTAAGATGTAAAACCGCCGACTCCGATCTATTATAAATACCAACTCCATATCTAACTGAATTTATCTCTTCGTTAACAGAAGAATAAATCTCAACTAAATTTTCATCAGTAACTTTTATTTGATCATAAATATTTTGAAAATATTTTAAGGTTGTATCCAAAGGCTAAACTCTCCTTCTAATTATTAACTCTAGAAAATTCATCAAAGAAATATGCTGAACTTTTAATACCTAATTCAAAACTCTTAAGACTAAAATGCTCGTTAGGTGAATGAATATTATCAGAATCAAGACCTAATCCCATTAGCACTGCCGGGGCTTTTAACTGATTAACAAATTCTACAACTATAGGAATTGAGCCTCCCTCACGAGTATAAACTGTCTTTTTACCGAATGCTTTTGAAGTTGCTTTAGAAGCTGCTAATATTGCAGGATCCTCTAAAGGCACAACAACTGGTGAACCTCCATGCATATTGGTAACTTTTATTTTAATACTCTTTGGAACTAATGTTTTTACATATTTCGTAAATTCTTTAGCAATTTTATCCGGATCTTGATTGGGCACCAAACGCATACTGATTTTTGCTGTAGCTTTGGAAGGTAATACTGTTTTTGCTCCCTCTTCTGTAAAACCGCCCCAAATACCGTTGCAGTCTAGGGTAGGTCTACCCCAAAGTCTTTGTAAAGTATTAAATCCTTTTTCACCTTGCAGTTCTTTAACTCCTAACTCCTTTGCATATTTTACATCTGAGAAATTTAAGTTTTTAATATTATCATTTTCCTTTTTAGTAAAAGGAAGAACATCTTTATAAAAGTTAGGAACTGTAATTTTTCCATTATTATCTTGTAACTTATTAATCAATCTTGACAATTCATTGATAGGATTTGCTACTGAACCGCCAAAACTGCCTGAGTGCAAATCTTTATTTGGACCTGTCAATTCAACTTCCAAGTAAGCTAAACCTCTTAAACCATAATTAATTGTTGGCACACCTTCTGCATATAGACTTGTATCAGAAATTAAAACTGCATTGCATGCGAGTAGTTTTTTATTCTTCTTCAAAAATGTTTCTAAATTACTGCTGCCAATTTCTTCTTCACCTTCAATTAAAAATTTAACATTTACCGGCAGCTTGCCTTCAGTTTTCATAAAGGCTTCTACACTTTTAATGTGCACAAAATTTTGACCCTTATTATCATCAGCTCCGCGAGCCCAAATTTTACCCCCTTTAATAACAGGCTCAAATGGTTGCGATTTCCATAAATTTAATGGATCAACGGGCTGCACATCATAGTGGCCATAAATTAAAACAGTCGGTTTACCCTTTGCCTTCATCCATTCACCATAAACTAAAGGATTCCCTTTTGTCGGAATTATTTTAACTTTATTCATTCCGGCATCTTTTAATTTTTTGGAAACGAACTGAGCACATTCCTTCATATTCTTTTTATTTGCCGCAAGTGTTGATATGCTTGGAATCCGAAGATAATCCTTAAGTTCATTTACATAATTTTCATTATTAGCTACAATATACTTTAGTACCTCTTCCACTTCATTCTCCTTTAGTTTTAGAGACAAATTTTGTGTGTAGTAAGATAAATAATTCTTGGAACTAATAGTAGAGATAGTATTCTGTTTAATAAGTTTTTACAATTTATATAAAGTAAAACTTTACCTATTTTTAGTAACCAAAAGAAATACTATATGATTTTATTCAGATATATATCCAAAAACTTACTGCTGCCTTTTATATTTGCACTATTTACATTGATGTCTGTTTTCATGCTTCAATTCTTAATGAAAATAGCAGACAAACTTATTGGTAAAGGATTAAGTTTTTTTGTCATTACCAAACTGATAATTTACAGTTTAAGTTGGATGTTTGTGCTTGCTGTTCCTATGGCAGTTTTGGTTGCTACTCTTATGGCATTCGGAAGCATGGCTCAAAACAATGAAGTTGCTATTATGAAAGCTTCAGGCGTCAGTCTCTACAAAATGATGATTCCGCCTGTACTTGGAAGTATTTTAATTGCCGGACTTTTGGTTCAGTTCAATAATCACGTTTATCCAGAAGCAAATCATGCATTAAGAGTTTTAACTCAAGATATTTCAAATCAAAAACCTACACTAGCTTTGGTGCCGGGAGTATTCTCTAGTGAAATGCCCCGATACTCAATACTTGCAAGAGAAATTGATCCCAAAACTAACAAGATGAATAATCTAACTATCTATGATCATTCGAATAGCCAAGATTTCAATGTTGTTACAGCTGAAAGAGGCGAAATATATTTCTCAGCAGATAGAAGGAAGTTAATTCTAAATTTGTATGATGGTGAAATCCATACATCTAAAATAACTGATTTTTCTCCTTACAGAAAATTGAAATTCGATAATCATAAAATTGCTATGGATGCAGATCAGTTCTCCTTAAGAGAATCAGCTTTAGGTGGAAGAAGGGGAGATAGAGAACTCGGTGCACCTGCTATTTTGGGTTTAGCAGATAGTGTTAAAAATCTTTACGATCTAGATATCAAACGTTACAACAGTAGAGTCAATGATGATTTTATAAACGATACAACAAAATTTAAAAGTTTAGAGCAAAGCAAAAAAACTTATAAAATAACCCTTTACCGGGTTGAGGATGAAATAAGGGCAGCAAAAAATTCTATCACACCTGTTCTTAGAAGAATTGAAAATTACAAAAAGAGAATGAATAAATATTGGGTTGAGATACATAAAAAATACTCAATTCCATTTGCGTGTATTGTGTTTGTGCTTATTGGAGCGCCGCTTGGTACAATGACAAGAAAAGGTGGTTTTGGTGTTGCCGCCGGAATTAGCTTAGGGTTCTTTTTGGTCTATTGGGCATTTTTAATTGGCGGAGAAAAATTATCTGATAGAGATTTACTTTCTCCATTTTGGGGAATGTGGTCGGCAAATATTTTGTTTGGTATTTTAGGGATTATTTTGGTGCGAAAGAGTGCTAAAGAAAGAATTGAGCTTAATCTAGATTTCCTCAAAAAATTTATTCCGAAAAGTTGGAGCACCTATTCTGAAAATTCTTGATAGATATATTGTGAAACAGTTTCTCCAGACTGTGTTGTTCGGTATTCTCACTTTTACTCTGATCTTTGTTGTTATTGACATGATGGAGAAGCTTGACGATTTTATTGATGAAAATGCAACGATCAATACTGTTGTTGAATATTATATTGTATTTATACCGGAAATAATCAGACTAATGCTGCCTGTCTCTGTATTGCTGGGTGGACTTTTTACAGTCGGAAAACTTTCAACGCAAAATGAACTTACAGCAATTAAATCGAGTGGAGTAAGTTTTTACCGTTTTATAATTCCTTTTATGGCAACTGCACTAGTAATAAGTCTATTTGCAATTTATTTTGGCGGATATATTGTGCCTGAAGCAAACAAACAAAGAATTTATATTGAACAAACTTATCTTAAAAAAGGATTAGTTTACTCGGGAAGCAACATATATTTTCAAGACAGCTACTCAAGAATAGTTACTATTGCTTACTACAATGTAAAAATAGAAAAGGCAAATAGAGTAAGTATTCAAGAATTTAATCCCAACAACATCACTAAAATGGTTTCAAGAATTGATGCTCAATCTATGATTTATGATTCAGCTTCTACAAACTGGATTTTGAAAGATGGCGCACGGAGATATTTTTACGATAACAAAGACTCAGTAATTAATTTTAAAAGTCTGGAAATTGATTATCTCAGTTTTTCACCTACAGAAATTATTGAGAAGCAAAAGAAGCCTGATGAGATGAACCTTGATGAACTGCAAGCTTATGCTCAATCTCAATTAAATTCCGGAAATGATCCTACAAGAGTTAAGATTGAATATCATTCCAGATTTGCATTTGCGTTTGCAAGTTTTGTTGTAATCTTATTTGGTTTAACAATTTCTGCAAATAAAAGAAAAGGTGGAACTGCAATTCAGTTTGGAATAAATGTGCTTCTTACTTTTATTTACTTAGTATTTATGAAGGTGAGTCAAGCTTTTGGAAAGAATGGCTTACTGAATCCTTTCTTTACTGCATGGTTAGCTAATTTTGTTTTCCTTACTGCGGGAATTATTAATTTGATTAGAGTTAAAAAGTAATTTGCTGTAATATAATTTTATAATTCATTCACGAAATTGTGAATTACCTAAAACTTCCATCTTGATGACATTGCAAAACCTAATCGCTTAGCATTATTTCCGTTTAAAAGTGAATGAGTATATGAAGTAGCAAAATTGAAATCTAAAATACCAGAATCGAAACCAAAACCAAATGACCAGTTAAAATCATCATAACCACCTGCTGATACTCCAGTTCTAACATTAAACCAAGTTATAGGGTACCATTCAGTTCCTAGTGAGAACCTTGGGATTTTACTGTTTGCCGGCATATTATTGAAGCCTTGATGGTAATTAAACTCAAATAAAAGTGTTCCTGGGAAATTTCCTTTTAATAATTTATCAACTCTAAAACCAACCCCCATTTTCATTGCAGTTGAAAGTGAAGTGGTAAAATCTCCAGCATAACTCCCCTCACCCGTTATTGCATCAGAGAGTGAATCAACAAGCTCATCGTCCGTCAGATCATCTAAAAGAAAATCACTTTCCGAAGTGTACTGCACTGTGCCTTTTTTCCAATTTATACTTCCCAGATCAGTAAGAGCGAAAGCAATTGACCAGACTTTATTAAGATCAGCATAGAATCCAAAATCTATACCAAATCCGGTTCCGGCTGGAGCATTAAATAGTCCGGGACTTCCATTTCTAACAACTTCATCATCTTCAAAATCGTGAATAATTCCCAAACTTGGTGAAGCAGCAACGAGCATTCTAGAATCACCATTTACTAAAATCCCATAGTCAGTTTGAGTTTTAAGAGTAGTATTAATTTTATCAACACCGGCATAAAAATAACCATGAACAAGTTTTAATGTTAATCCGGCAGAAAAGAATTTAAATGCATCGGGGAAAAATTCACTAAGATCTCTTGAATATGAAAGTGAATAATTTCTAAGATACCATGCCTTTACATCCATATCTTTAAGATCAAATATTTTATTGACTTCATTTCCGTACAGAGCCAACTCAAACATTTGTTTAGGCAAACTTGCTTGAACACTTGTCCAATCACTGATAGCAAGTCCAAAAGCTCCAATCTTCTTATCCAAATAAACTGATGCCGATAAAAGAGTTGTTCCAAAATTAGAATTCACCATCGATCCTTGATTGAACAAATCAAGAAATTTTGATTTTTCACTTGCACCTAAATAGCGTCCATTTATATCACCATTTGCGTTTTCAACGCCGGTGAAAAAATAGTTATAATCGTTCAGAGTAATAAAATCATTACCTGCAGAGAAATTTAATGTTGGAAGCGGTATTAATGTAGATACTTCTATTCCATGATCTTGCTGAATGGCTAAATTTGCCGGATTCACTCCGATTGCATGCACTCCTCTTGCGGAAACTGCGTTTGTGCCCCCAAGAGCAATATTTCGAGCATCTGAAGAACTGCTTGATCCAAAACCCTGAGCTGAAAGAATATTGAAGAAACTAAATAATATTAAGATTATTTTGTATCGATGTTTCATAAAACTTCCTTGTTCTAAAATTCAACTCTATATTCAGCCTCGGCTCTCACCTCAAAGCTAATTGTATTTGAGGTTTTAAACTTTACCGGAGTATTTCCATCGGCCGTTCCAAAATTCACTTCGATCGACATGAAAGGATTATCGAGCAGAGATTTAATGTCATCCCCAATTAACGTCAGCGTTTGAACGGAAACTCCAGCTGTAATTACTTCTCCCTCATCACTGACTGATGGTTTTGGAACCTTCACATTATCAAGGTTATTATAATTTGTTGGTAGAGGAAGAACAATCAAATAATTTGAATCTAAAACTTCTGCAGTAAAGTTTATGCCAACTGGAATATTATTTTGGATAGTGAAAGTCACAGTCCCATAATTAAAATTATCAATATCATCTTCATTAATATCACCGATGTCTAAATCAAATGTATCTCTAAATGTCCCTTGAGTAATTCCAACACTTAGAGGAATTTCAAAATCAATTTGACCGAAAAGAGAGTCTCCTCTTTTTACCTCACCAATTTCGTAATTTGGATTTAATAAAGCTCTTCCATTTAGAGAGAAGCTGTCGGGTAAAACATTCGTAAACCCGTTTAGTAGGCTATTAAGTTCAATAGGAATTGGTCCGTTTGAAGGTATTAAAATGTCACCGGTTTCTATGGTTCTCTCCTCAATACCATTTGTTGCAAAAATTTCTCCTTGTGCAAGAAGATCTAAGTTAGCAGATGAGTTAAAAGAGATATTAAACTTCGCATCTTCAAAATTTACTTTCTGAAAAAAGAATTGCTCTCCAAAACTACCATAGTCAAGTTTGAAGCCACTTTCCTCAATATCAATATTTGTCGGTTTTAACTGTCCCTTAAAGGACTCAAAAACCAACTCATCAAAATTTAAGTTAAAGGATACACTATCATCTTTTGTAATAGTTGAAACTTCACCGGTCGAATCGGTTCTTACTATAATTAAATAACTAATTTCATTCGTCGCAGATCCAGGAATAGGTGATGCTATTTTCCAATTAGATAAAGTAGGAATTTCAACAATTTTATTCTGTTCAAGCTTAGACAGGGCAATATCTAAACTATATGGCTGATCGTTTTCATTAAATAGATTTTCAAAAATTACACTAGCAGTTAATGAAACATCCATACTATTATTTGCAATAAGAAATGCCCTTCCTTCAGAAATTACTGCTTCCTCAATTTTAGTTGAATCACTTACTCTAAATGATTTTGAGAATTGGAAGCTTTGTTCAGGCAAAGATGCTGTTGCTTCACTTATAATCAATGAATCGAAAAGGGCAAGAACGGTTGTTCCTGCTTCTTCAGGAACTTGAACCGAATCGCCATTACTGCCGCCGCTCCAAATTGTACCAATATACTCAAGCGAATTTGTAATAATTTTTCCATCAACGGGAAAATTATCCGTCCAAAATAAATGTGGAGGAATAGTAATCCAATTAGACTGATTTGCTCCGGAAATTGAAATAATTGGCTCCGGATTAACTCTCTCCGTATTATGAATTTCAACACCGCGTAATACTATTGGAACTGGTAAATTATTCCATACAAAAACGTTCAAGTTTCCGGATTCAGCAGAAATTGATTGAACTGTTTCTATTCCCTTGATCTCAATATTTACGTTTCCCTCTTGCTCCGGAAATATTTGGTAAGCTCCTGAAGTAACTTCTGTTGTCCAATCTTCCACTCTTATCTCTGATGCTGCGGGAATCGGAACACTAACTTTAATTGATCCAATTGTCTGAGCAAAGTTTGTTTCAAACGAATCGATTATGAGTTCATCTTCAATTCTAATCGTTGCTATTGATTGAGTATCAGCATAATAGATAAGACCTAATGTTGAGGGATCTTCAGAATAGCTTAAGAAGGAACTGTCCTTTTCAACAATTTCAAGGAGTGCAAATTTCTTCTTTGTTAAAGGTACATTTATTTTTGTATCCCAAGTTGGACCAACAAACTCATTGGGCTCATCAAAACATCCTGTAATAGAGACAATAAGAGTAAAAATTAACACATTCGAAATAATTAAATTTCTTTCTGAAAAAAACATTAGTGCCTCTTAATTTTTTATTTCATAAGAATCATTCTTTTTGAAATAATATTGTTATTGCTTCTTAAAGTGTATATGTATATTCCGCTTGCTAATTCCTTTTCAAAATACTCAGTGGAAAATTCTACTTCATAATTTCCATAATTTTGATTTTCATCGATCAAATTAAGAAGGTGTTTGCCCAGTATATTGAAAACATCAAGCTTAACTCTACCGGGTTTTTCAATTGAATAAGCAATTTTTGTGGATGGATTAAAAGGATTTGGATAATTTTGATTCAATTTTAGCCCGGATGGAATACCTTCTAATTTATTGATATTTACACCTAAAATTGAATCATTTTTAATAACTGTGCTAGCAATTCTTTTTCTACCCCCGCCAATTCTGGATAAATGGATTGCTTTGAATTTTACTGAATCCGGACTATCTATAGTTTCAATTCCGTATGCATTCCAATCTGTTGTGTTATTAACATTATCCTCTAAAAACGAAAATGCAAGACTGTCTGCATTATTAATACCAATCATATTCAAGAAATTGGATAATTCCGGTGTTTTGGGAAGTGAAAAATGAGCAAAATAGCCTTCATTAAAATAGAAACTGGTTTCTTCAGGATAAAAATTAGAATCCGGTAATTCCCATATTCTAATTTCAAAGTAAGAAAATAGAGTATCTTGATTAGCTCCTAGATTAAGATAAGTACCAACCGATGGATCTAAGCTTCTGATAAATATTTTCATTATTATGTCGCTATTCAATGCTCCAAAATCAATACTGAATTTACCGCCAACTAGTGCATTGTAAAGATCTTGATAAAGTGAAAAGTCAAACGGTGAACTAGGGAGAGTTGTTTCACGAATGATAAAACTCTCACCCTCTTTGAAAGTTCCTTCATCAATTTTTGTGTCTAGTGTGCCGAAACTCACAGACTTCTCTATAAATAAGCTATAGTTTACAGTATTAGAATCTTGACCAAAATTTTGAGAAAAGTTAAAAACTAGCAATAATAAAAAGAATTTTAATAAACGCATTTTACCCTCGGAGATATAAGAATTACCACAATTTAATTAAGAGGATATTCCAGCTTTGTCAAGCATAGAGTAAACTATTAATTTAAATGGATCGGATTTTTAGATATAATCGTAAAATCAGCCGAATTGTTTAAATGATTTGGTAGGTTTAAAACTGCTAACTCTATTAGAAATTTGATTTCTATTTATTCCTCTGACAAAGTACATATCAATACCGCCTTTTCCTTTTGTATCAACCTTACCGCGGTATTCACAGTCGAAGTGATCACGTACAAGCATATAAGTATAACCTGAAATATTAATTTCACCCGGAATACCGGAGCTTTCCATTCTACTGGCTATATTTACTGTATCACCCCAAATATCGTAAGTAAATTTTTTGGTGCCAACAACACCTGCAACAACACTTCCCGAATGAATTCCTAATCTCATCTCCCACTTAATTGGAGAAGTTTTATTTCTTTCTTTGATCATTCTCTGGAAATCTAAAGCCGCGTAAACAATTCTTATTGCATGATCTTCCATCTCATTTGGAATACCGCATGCTGCCATGTAGGAGTCACCAATTGTTTTAAGCTTTTCAAGTCCGTATTTTCCAATTAAAGAATCAAAATTCTTGAAGATATCATTTAATTCGTTTACTAATTCTTCGGGAGGAAGCACTGATGTCGTGTAAGTAAATGATTTAAAGTCAGTAAACATTATCGAAATACTGTTAAATTTCCTTGGTCTAACACTGCCGTTAGCTTTAAGTTCATCAACCAAGGATAAAGGTAAAATATTAAGCAAAAGTTCATCAGATTTGTTTTTTTCAATTTCCAACTCACGTGTTCTATCTTTAACTACGACTTCAAGGGCTTCATTTCTTTTTTTAACTTGGTAAGTTTTATAAAAATATAGGCCATATAGAAATAGTAAAAATGCCAACACAGTGGATGTAATAAACCACCAAGTTTTATAAAATGGTGATGCAATTGTAAAAGATGCTAACAAGTTTGGTTTAGGATCTGCATCGGAATTGTTTTTTGCTTTAACCCAAAAATTATAGGTTCCGGATGGCAGTGCCCGATATGTAACAATATTTTCTTTTGTTTTAGACCAATTTTCTTCAACACCTTCAAGCATAAACTCAAATATTGTATCTTCCGGTCTGGCAAAAGAAATACTATAAAATTCAAAAGAGACATTATTTTCTTCGTAATGAAATTCTGTTTTGGGAGTTGTAAGAAATTTTTCTTCATTAACGCCATCAGAGACGGTCATTCCAGATAAAAATACCGAAAGATCATTATCCCGTGCCCCTTTATTGGGATCAATTTTTATAAGACCAAACCAGAGGAATCCATCATTATCTTTAAAATATGCGCCTTGATTAAGCTCGCCCGAAGGGATACCTTCGTTTTTTGTTATGTACCTGAATTTAAGTTCATTATTTTTATCACTAAAATCATTTGTTAAAACTGAAATTCCATTCAACGTACCAATGTAGAGTTCATTGTCATTCTCTAATATATAATAGCATACATCAGAAGTTAATCCATCTTTTTCGGTAATATAATTAAATTCGCTTCCATTATATCTGCAAATGCCCTTTCCGTCTGTAGCAAACCAATAGTAGCCATATTTATCTTGAGTAATAAAAAAAATGTTGTTTAATGGTAATCCATGCGAAGTATCTATTTTGCCAAAGGTATTGCCGTTATAAGTTAATATGCCTGAAAAATGAGTTGCAAACCAAAGGAGTCCATTTTTGTCCTGAAAAATATCATTTACCCAAACATTCTCATGAAAACCGGATTCGGTTGAATAAGTTCCAGTAATTCTATCAAGTCTTGGATCATATTTATGTACACCTCCAACAGAACCAATCCAAATAAATCCTTTGTTATCTTCAAATATTTTTAGAACACTATCAAATTTAAGTTGGTTATATTTAGAAAAAGAAGTTCTACTATTTTTCCCAAATTTTGATATTCCATCGAATGTACCAAACCAGAGATCTTTTTTACTATCCAATAAAATTGAACTTACTCTATTACTTATCAATCCGTTTCTTGTTGTAAGTCGTGAAAATTTTCCGTTATCAAGAATTGAAACTCCCTTACCATAATGACCAAAATACATTCTATCTTGATCATCTTGAGCAATAGTATAAATGTCCTTAGAGGTTAATCCACTTTCCAGTGAATAAATTTCGAACCAATCGATGGGCAAACGGTTTAATCCTCCTAAAAATGTACCAAACCAAATGTCGCCTCTTTTATCAACAAAAGCTGCTCTTACTTCATTACTCTCTAAACCGGTGTGTCTGTATATCTTTCTTCCGTCGTATCTTAGAACTCCATTACTGTAAAGTCCCAACCAAATATTGCCATAAGTATCTTGAACGATTGCACTTATTTCTTCTTCGGGAAATCCTTCTTTGGGCGAGAACTGAAAGAAAGTCTTTCCATTAAAAGTTGTTACTCCTTTATCCGTACCTACCCAAAGCAGCCCATCTCGATCTTCATAAATTGTTTTAATGTCATTACTGATTAAACCATCTTCTGTATTAAAAGTAATAAAATCAACACCATTATATTTAATTAAACCCTCATCAACCGAGCAAAACCAAAGATTTCCTCTACTGTCTTTGAATAAGCCCGATAATTTATCGCTAGGGAATCCATTCTCTTTATTATAAACTTCAATTTGTTTACCTATAAACTTACAAGCTCCACCATATCTTGTCGCAATCCAAACATTACCATCAATATCTTCTTCTATACCGTAAATAAAATCATCTGGCAATCCGTTATTTTTACTGAAGTTAATAACTTCATTTTCAAACATAATGGATAAACCACTATTTGTACCAATCCATATACTGCCATATTTATCGATAAATAGATCACCAACATTATTACCTATTATTCCATCTTGTAGATCGTAATTGATTATATTTATCCCGTCAAATCTGCCTAAACCGGCTTCAGTTCCAAACCAAATAAAACCCATTGAATCTTGAACAATATCGTAAACAGTATTTTGAGGTAAGCCATCATCAGTTGAATAATGATGGAAGTTGAGTGATTGTGAAAAACAATTACCTGAATAAATAAAAGTTATTATAATTAAGATTATATTTCTAGAAAGTCGCAACAAATTTTTAACTTTTTATTTTATTATCGGTTTATTATTAAATCAATTAACCTAATTCACTTTTTCATCCTTATTAAAAGTTGGGAAACCAAATTGGGGTGAAGCTTGTCCTTCGATATTAATTTCACCAAATCTTTTCTCAAACTTATCAATATTGTCTTGCAATGCTTTAAGAAGCATTTTTGCATGCTGAGGTGTAGTAATTATTCTCGAATGCACTTTTGCCTTTGGTGCACCAGGCACAACCCTTGTAAAATCAATAATAAACTCTGCAGGTGAGTGTGTGATAATTGCTAAGTTTGAATAAATTCCTTCCGCTTCTTTTTCACCTAATTCAATATTTATCTGCTGCGACTTCTTTTCTGTTTTTTTTTCCATTGTGATCCTCAATTAAATGAAAAGCCCATTGGTTGTCAAGGCGACAAAAAATGGGCTTTAGTAATAATTTGCTTAGAATATTTTATCGATAAAGATCAGCTTTTTCAAACGCCTCTTTAGATTTATCTGCCATTCCAAGATTTGCATAAACTTTACCTAATAAATCCCAAATTGCAGCTTCTTCTTCTTTAACCGTTAGATATTTTTCAAGCAAAGGTAATGCAGCATCAAATTTTGTTTTATATTCCTCAGATTCTATTTCACTTTTTTCCATTTCGTCTCTCATTTCCGCACCCCATTTTACATAGGTAACAGCCAAGTTATAAATGGCATTTTCATATTCACTATCAATCTCTAAAGCTTTTTCTAATTGACCTGCTGCTGCTTCATACTCTTGAGCATTTAACAATAAAGAACCGTAATTATATCTGTAAAATTTATTTTCTGGTTCTTTTTCAACACCTTCTTTAAATGCTTCTTTTGCAACATCTAATTTATCGGCACCAATGTAAGCGTTAGAAAGTAATAATAAAATATCCCCGCTGGAAGGATATTTTTGTTTACCTTCTTCCAATGTCTTAATTGCCAAATCTAAGCTTTGATTTGCTTCATCAGCTTTTCCTTCACCTTTAAGCATAACACCTTTTTGTAAATACATTTCACCTAATTGTGCATATGCATCTTCGCTGTGAGTAAGTTCAATAATTTTTTTATATGGTTCAATTGCAGCATCTCTATCACCCATATTTAAATAAGCAAAAGCAAGATTTTTATAAGTGTCGGCAGAATCTGGTTCAGCGGCAATTGCTCCATTAAATTTAGCGATTGCTTGTTCAAATATTACATTTGCACTATCAGTATCACCTGCTTTAGAACCCTTGTTAAATAACTGCACACCTTTATTAAAACCATCCGCCCAGTGATATTTTCTAGATTCAGCAATATTTTTGGAAAATTTGTTACTGATAGCAAGTGATTTATCATAATTATCGAGCATCCCCTCAATATTACCTTGTTCGCCCAAAATATAACCTAATAAATAATGGCCTTCATCACTTTGTGGATTTTTTTTGATTTCTTGAGTTAAAGATTCAACAGCTTTATTATAGTTTTTTTGTTGAATATAAAGTTTTGCGCTTGTTAATTCTGTTGAAGAACATTGAAATGCAGTAAAGCTTAATGCAATGCTCAAAAGCAAAATTATACTCAAAACCTGTTTCATTGGGACCTCACTTTTGTTAAAAAAAAATGTAAAATTTATTTTAAAAATTTACAAAAGTTCAGCGAACTTTCATAAAGTAATAGCAATTAATTTAATATATAAAAATAATACAAAATTGACTCTTTTGCTTTATAATTCGAAAAATAAATTGAGTTAAAGAAAATAAAAGCTTTATAATATTTTCAGAAAGATAATAATTTCTATTATGATGTTGTTGTAACATTACACATAAATAATTTGAAATCTGCAGCAACTTCAAATAGTATAGTAAAATTGCATTTAGGAACTAAAAAGAATATTTTTATCTTATAAAAAAAAGGAAAAAATGACTACTGAAAATATTATTAGAGAAGTACCAAAAGTGCTTTTACATGATCACCTTGACGGCGGATTACGACCACAAACCATTATTGAACTTGCTGAGGAACAGAAATATAAAAAACTTCCGACAAAAGATTCTACTGAACTTGCTGAATGGTTTCACCGAGGAGCAAACAAAGGAAATCTTGTTGAATATTTACAAGGTTTTGAACATACTTGTGCACTTATGCAAACAAAAGAAGCTTTAGAAAGAATCGCTTATGAAATGATGGAAGATATGAAGAATGATGGAATTTGCTATGTAGAGACTCGCTTTGCGCCCATCCTTCATTTGGAGAATGGATTGCATTATGATGATGTGGTAAATGCAGTTTTGTTAGGTCTGGAAAGGGGCAAGAAAGATTTTGGAGTTGAGTATGGCCTAATCCTATGTGGAATGAGAAATATGAAAACTTCACTGGAAATTGCAGAGCTTGCAGTTAACTATAGAAATAAAGGCGTTGTTGGTTTTGATCTGGCAGGTGAAGAAGGTGGCTATCCACCTAGAGATCATTTAGAGGCTTTTCAATTTATTCAACGAGAAAATTTTAATATAACAATACATGCTGGCGAAGCTTTTGGGAAAGAATCAATTTGGCAGGCAATTCAATTTTGTGGAGCTCACAGAATTGGTCATGCTACTCGTCTGCTGGAAGATGTGGTGCTTGATAAAGATGGTGATGTAGTTTCCTTAGGGGAACTATCCCAATATGTTTTGGATAAAAGATTACCTTTAGAAATATGTTTGCTTAGCAACGTTCATACGGGAGCTATTGATAGCTTGGAGAACCATCCATTTGGTGTTTTTTACAAAAGGAAGTTTAGAGTTTTCCTCAATACAGATGACAGGTTAATGAGCGATACAACTCTGACAAAAGAATATCTTACCGCAGCAGAAGTTTTTGGGATAAGTCTTGATGATATTGAAAGACTTAACATTAATGCCATGAAATCTGCATTTATCCCTTACGAAGAAAGATTAAAAATAATTTACGACGTAATAAAACCGGGATTTCAAAATATTAGAGAAAAATTATTATCATTAAAGAATTAAACTATGAAGAAAAAACTATTTCAAAACTACGAATTTGAGTTTGACAAAAACGAAAGTAAAATTTTATCAAGCTTTGCTAAACAAGCAGCTAAACAGATGGAAACAGATGATCGCCTTGTTAAGGAGGTTAGAATTTTTAATTCGGTAATTTCGAAACTTAACTCAAATCCGGATAAAGTTAAACTTACAAAAGAAGAAAAAACTAAGCTTCTTTTTCAACTGAATGAAAATGTCAAACACTTACAATCTAAGGTTGATAAAGCATGGTTCTTAACAAAATGGTTTTATAAAAATATGTTGAACCAATACCAAAGTGTAATTTATAAATTAAATAATTAAACGTTATGGATAAGAATAATATTAAAGCCCCAATAGGGACAGAGTTGAGTTGTAAAGGCTGGATTCAAGAAGCTGCAATGAGAATGTTAATGAATAATTTAGATCCGGAAGTTGCAGAACTACCTTCCGAACTTATTGTTTACGGCGGTTCCGGAAAAGCTGCAAGAAATTGGGAATCTTTCAACGCTATTGTAGAATCATTAAAAAAACTTGAGGACAATGAGACACTTCTCATTCAGTCGGGTAAACCGGTGGCTGTTTTTCCTACGCATAAAAATGCACCTAGAGTTATAATTTCAAATTCTATGCTTGTACCTGATTGGGCAAATTGGGAAGAATTCAGAAGACTAGAAAAACTCGGCTTAACAATGTACGGACAAATGACTGCCGGAAGCTGGATTTATATTGGGACTCAAGGAATTTTACAAGGCACATACGAAACCTTCGCTGAATGTGCAAGACAACGTTTTGACGGAAGCTTAAAAGGGAAATTTTTATTAACAGCAGGGATTGGTGGAATGGGCGGGGCTCAACCGCTTGCTGCAACTATGAACGGTGCAGCTTTCCTGGGTATTGATGTTGATAAACAAAGACTGCAGAAACGAGTTGATGCAGGCTACCTGGATGTTATTGCAGATGATTATAATCATGCTATTGATACTGTTCTAAAAGCTAAAAATGATGGTGAAGCCCTATCTGTTGGTCTAGTTGGTAATGCTGGTGAAATTCTGCCTAAGATGATTGCAGATAATATTATCCCTGATGTTTTAACTGATCAAACTTCTGCTCATGATACTCTCAATGGTTATGTACCAATGGGAATGCCTTATGAGGATGCTTTAAAATTAAGAAAATCAGATCCTGATGAGTACATTACCAAATCTAAGGGAACTATCGTCACTCATGTTAAGGCAATGCTAGAGATGCAGAAAAAAGGTGCAGTCACATTCGATTATGGTAATAACATTAGGGGTGAAGCAAAAGAAAACGGTGTAGAGAATGCATTTGACTTTCCGGGATTTGTACCTGCTTATATCCGACCACTCTTCTGTGATGGGAAAGGTCCTTTTAGATGGGTAGCATTATCAGGTGATCCGAATGATATTTATGAAACCGATAAAGCAATCTTGGAAACCTTCCCTGAAAATGAGGCTCTCGTAAGATGGATTAAATTAGCTCAGAAAAAAGTTCACTTTCAAGGCTTGCCTTCAAGAATCTGTTGGTTAGGTTATGGTGAACGAGCTAAAATGGGTAAAATATTTAATAAGCTTGTTGCAGATGGAAAAGTAAAAGCTCCAATAGTTATCGGCAGAGACCATTTGGATTGCGGATCAGTAGCATCTCCCTATCGGGAAACTGAGGCAATGAAAGATGGAAGTGATGCTATTGCAGACTGGCCCATTTTAAATGCACTCCTAAATTCAATCGGCGGTGCAAGTTGGGTCTCTGTTCACCACGGTGGCGGTGTTGGTATAGGTAAATCCATTCACGCAGGAATGGTGATAGTTGCAGATGGAACTAAAGAAGCCGAGGAAAGACTGGAAAGAGTGTTAACATACGATCCCGGAATGGGAATTGTAAGACATTCTGATGCCGGCTATGAAAGAGCGATTGACAATGCTAAAAAGTATAAAATAAATATTCCATTGATTAATAAAAATTAAGAGGGAAATAATATGAAGGTATTAGTTGCCACAGAAAAGCCGTTTGCTCCGGTAGCGCTTAATCAGATTAAGAGTATTACTGAAAATGCCGGTTATGAATTCAGCAAGTTAGAAAAGTATGAAGATAAGAGTCAGCTACTTGAAGCAGTAAAAGATGCAGAAGCGTTAATAATTAGAAGCGATCAAGTTACAAAAGAAGTTATTGCTACAGCAGATAAATTAAAAATTGTAGTTAGAGCCGGCGCTGGTTATGATAATGTTGATCTTGAAGCAGCATCAGCTAAAAAAGTTGTAGTAATGAATACACCTGGACAAAACTCGAATGCAGTTGCTGAACTGGCAATTGGAATGATGATCTATATGGCAAGAGGAAAATTTAATGGGAAACCGGGTACTGAATTAAAAGGAAAAACACTTGGCATTCATGCCTATGGTAATGTTGGAAAACTTGTAGCAAATATTGCAAAAGGTTTTGGAATGAATATCTCAGCTCATGATCCCTTTATCCCAAAAGAGATTATGGAAGCAGATGGTATCACAGTATATGATTCAGTCAAAGACTTATATAAGAACAGCGAATATATTTCTCTGCATATTCCGGCAAATGATCAGACGAAAAATTCAATCAACTTTGATTTATTAAATTCTATGCCAACTGATGCTACACTTGTTAATACAGCACGGAAAGAAGTTGTGGATGAAAATGATCTAGTAAAATTATTTGAAACCAGGCCTGATTTCAAGTATGCGTCTGATATTGCACCGGGTAATTCAGATCTGCTTTTAGAAAAATTTGAAAGCCAGTGTTATTTTACTCCTAAAAAGATAGGTGCTCAAACCGCTGAAGCTAATATCAATGCAGGAATTGCAGCAATTAATCAGATAATTGATTTTATTGAAAACGGCAATACAAAATTTAAAGTAAACAAATAAACCTTTCCAATTGATGATGAGCCAGTTTATCGGCTCATCATACAAATTTTACGTCAAAAATATTATCAATAATTTGGTGATAAAAAGCTAATTGTAATAATTCTTTAAGTCCTTCAAGTTCGGCATCAGTAAAATCATAATAGACTGACGGAATTTCTCTTTTTATGAAGTTATTAACCTCTTGGCTTAAACCGATTTTTGAGAGGTTTGCGCCTAATTTTGTAATAACTGATTTAGAAATATTTTCAAACTGATTATTAAAATTTTTTATTGAATCTTCACTCTTAGAAACAAACAAAAAATTCATATAAGGAAAATCTAAAATATCTGAAATTTGTTCACTGAAGCTTATCCCTCTTTCGTAAATATTATTATTCCAATTTTCACTCCCGGTAATCAGATAGTTATTTTTCTCATCTAGTTCCTGATTAGTATCTAAGGAAAATTCAATAGCCAAATTATATCTTTCCTTGAAAATTATTTTAGAAAGTATAACCTCATTTTTACTTATGTCCCCTCTCAGTTGAATATTACTAACTTCCGAATTTTCATCGAAATAGTATAAATAAGAATTTGAAAGTGATCCTTCAAATGCCAAGCCCAGCTTGGTTGAAACAAAAAGATCTCTGTTATCTATTAGATCCAGTGATGGAATTAAAGCAACACTGCCCTCATTATTTTCTAACTCTAATGCAATTAAAGCGGATTCTTTGATTTTAACATCCGGACGATCCTTTTCATCAATTGATAGTAAAAATAAGGTGGTAAAAATATTATTTGGAATTATAAGATTCATAAAACATCCTATTTAAAATAAAAAAAGTCCGGCTTTTCACCGGACTTTAGTCTAAAAGAAAATCTATCTTACTTTTTTAGATTTAATACGCGCAGCTTTACCCGAAAGATTTCTAAGATAGTAAAGCTTTGCTCTTCTAACTTTACCTTGTCTAATAAGATCAATTTTAGCAATTTTCGGTGAATTAAAAGGAAAAATTCTTTCAACACCAACACCGCTGGAAATTTTTCTGACTGTAAATGTTTTATTATTTCCATCGCCTCTTATGCTAATAACATCGCCCTCAAACGGCTGAACTCTTTCTTTGTTTCCCTCTATAACCCGAACATGAACCTTGATTCTATCTCCTGAATTGAACACGGGATAATCAGTACGTTGCTGCTCTGCTATAATTTTTTTTGCCTTTTCCATTTCTACTCCGAACTATTTATTTTTTTCCACTTTTCTGTTAAACTTTTTGATTGTTCTTCTTTCCATTTTGAAATTTCTTTATCATTGCCCGATAATAAAACTTCAGGTACTTTCATACCTTTATATTCTGACGGTCTTGTAAAATATGGAGCTTCAATTAGTTCACCATTCATAAAAGAATCATGAAGCATCGATTCGCTGTCGCCTAGAACACCAGGCTGCAACCGGACCACCGAATCCATAATAATTAAAGCTAACAATTCACCGCCACTTAAAACAAAGTTTCCAATTGATATTTCGTCAGTTGCAAATTTTTCACGAACTCTGTCATCAATTCCTTTGTAATGTCCCGCAATTATCATTAAATTTTCTGCTAAAGAAAACTTATTAGCAATAGATTGATTAAAAATTTTCCCTTTTGGAGTCGTGAAAATTATATGCTGATAATCTCGTTCATTTTTGAGTTTTTCAATACACTCAAAAAAAGGTTCCGGTTTAAGTAACATTCCAGGACCCCCGCCAAATGGTTTATCATCAATTTGTTTATGTTTATCGTGAACATAATCTCTAAGATTATGAACAACAATTTCTACAAGTCCTTTATCCTGTGCTCGTTTTACAATACTAGTATTTATAATACTTTGTAAAGAATCCGGCACCGCAGAAATAATATCAATTCTCATCGCTAATCAAATTTTTACAATCGGAATCTAAATACAATTTTTTTTCTTCCAAATTGAAATTTAGAACATATTCTTTAACCGCAGGGACAAGAATTTCTGAACCATCGTTTTTAATAACAACATAAACATCATTGCTCGGTAAATTTAATACATCGACCAGTTTTCCAAAGAACAAATTTTCTATATAAACTTTGCTATCAATAAGATCATGAACATAATAAGTATCTGAAGGCAATTTATAAAGTTGATCCTTTTTTACGTACAATTTTTTACCAATTAGAAATTGCACATCCTCATTTGAATTAAAACGAGAAAACTTTAATATCAAAAAACCCTCAGTTTCTTTGGCAAATTCAATTTCTAGATCTTTCAGCTTGCCAAAAAATTCAATAACTACACTTTTAAGCTCAAAAAATCGCTCAGGAAAATCGGAGAAAGATTTTATTACAACAGAACCATCGGAACTAAATGTATCTTGAATTTCCGCTATTAAATAAAAATCATCCAATCAATTAATCTAATATTTTTAGTACTGCTCTTTTTCCCTCTTTAGCCGCAATTGCTGTAAGGAGAATTCTAATAGCTTGAGCGGTTTTGCCTTGTTTGCCAATCACTTTGCCAACATCATCCGCACTAACTTTCAGCAGTAACTCGACAGTATTATCGCCGGGTTCAGATTCTTCAATCTTGACAGCATCGGGGCTATCGACCAAGTGTTTGGCAATAAACTCAACGAATTCTTTCATGAGCCGACCTATAGATTATTTTGAGAAATAGGATACTTATACATTCAAGAAAAATTCCGCAAAAGAATTTATTCAGTTTCCGGTTTCTCTTCCTCTGTAGAAACTTCTTCAGAAGCAGTACCCTCAACTTCTGCTGCTTCAACTTCTTTTGCTTTACTATCTTCTTCCAGCTTTTTCTTAGCTGCCTCAGCTTCTTCTTTTTTTAGTTGCTCAGCTTCTTCTTTTTTTAGTTGATCAGCTTTTTCTTTCTTTAATTGATCAGCTTTTTCTTTCTTTAGTTGATCAGCTTTAGCTTTCTTTTTTTCTAATAAAGAATTTTTATTTTTGCCCCATTCTTCTAATTTAGCAGAAATTGCTTCTTCCGATAGCCCTTCTTTTAGAAGCTCTTTCTTTAGCAGGATACCCTGTTTATTTAATAAATTTTTCACTGTATCAGTAGGTTGCGCACCACAACCTAACCAATAGAGAGCTCTTTCTTCATTAAGTTCTACTGTAGCCGGATCAGTTTTAGGATTGTACGATCCAATAGCTTCAATATATTTTCCATCTCTAGGTGAACGAGCATCAGCAGCAACCACTTTGTAAATTGGTTGTCTCTTTTTACCCATTCTACGTAATCTTAACTTCACAGCCAAATTAAATTATCCTCCAATATATTCTTATCATTAATTAAATTTCATATTATTAAAATTTCCTAAAAGTTTTTTACCGCCTTTGGAATTAAATTTCTTCATCATTTTCTGCATTTCGCCGTATTGCTTAATAAGACGATTTACTTCCTGAATTGAATTGCCGCTTCCTTTTGCAATTCTTTTTCTTCTGCTGCCATTTAATATTTTTGGCTTTGCCCGCTCATCCTTAGTCATTGAATGAATTATTGATTCCACTTTTACAAGCTGATTATCATCAATATCTGCATTTTTTACCGCAGAACTCACACCTGGCATCATTCCAATCAGCGATTTTAAAGAGCCCATTTTCTTGATCATCTTAATTTGCTTAAGAAAATCATCAAAGTCAAATTTATTTGAAAGTAATTTTTTCTCTAAATCTTCGGCTTCTGTATCATCAAACTGCTGTTGAGCCTTTTCAACAAGTGAAATTACATCTCCACGACCAATAATTCTGGATGCTAGTCGATCGGGGAAAAACATCTCTATAGTGTCAAGATTTTCACCCAAACTGACAAATTTTATAGGCTTATCGACTACAGCTTTAATTGATAACGCACAACCGCCTCTTGAATCACCATCCAACTTGGAAAGAACAACACCATCAAAATTTACAACATCATTAAATGCTTTTGCAGAATTAACCGCATCTTGTCCGGTCATCGAATCAACAACAAAAAGTATTTCTGTTGGATTTACTTTTTGCTTAATATTAAGCACTTCATCCATTAAAACTTGATCAACATGCAAACGTCCGGCAGTATCAATAATGATCGTATTTAATGAATTTTCTTTTGCATACTTTACAGATTCTTCAGCAATTTTAACTGCATCTTTGCTTCCATCAATACTAAATACGGGAACATCAATCTGCTTACCCAGCATCTTCAACTGATCAATAGCTGCAGGTCTATAAATATCAGCTGCAGTTAAAAGAACTTTTCTATTTTTATCAGTAAGATATTTAGCAAGTTTGCCGCTGAATGTTGTTTTACCAGATCCTTGCAATCCAACCATTAAAATTATTGTTGGTCCGGAAGCATTTATTTTTAACTCTTGCTTCGTAGACCCCATCAATTCGGTTAGCTCATCATAAATGATTTTTGTAATAAGCTGACCCGGTGTTACCGAAGTTAAAACTTCTTGACCAAGCGCTTTAACTTTTACATCATCTATAAATTTCTTAGCAACTTTGTAATTTACATCAGCATCTAAAAGAACACGTCTAATTTCTCTAAGCGTATCCGAAATATTTTTTTCAGAAAGACGACCTTGTCCGGTAACTTGCTTTAGGGCTTTTTCAAATTTTAAAGTAATATCTTCTAACATACACTCAACGACACAACAATTCTATTGACTCGAAAGAGCATTAGCACCAGAAACAATTTCTAATATTTCACTTGTAATTGCAGCTTGTCTTTCTTTGTTATATTTGATATTCAATGTTCTGATCATCTCTTTCGCATTCTCCGTAGCCATTTCCATCGCTGTCATTCTTGCCCCTAACTCAGCTGCGTAACTGTCTAAAAGCACTGTCCAGAATTGCCCTTTAAGATGTCTGGGCAATAATGTGTTCATTATTTCTTCTTGATCAGGCTCGTAGATATACTCAATAAGTTTATGAGACTCTTCAGAATTTTCTTCAATATTTTCAATTGGTAAAAACTGTTTTACATCAATATTTTGCTGAATTACTGACTTAAATTCATTGTAAACTATAATAACTTTATCAACTTCACCATTTAAAAATTTTGATGTAAATTCATCAGC
>CAYXXW010000010.1:9640-24407 GCA_964469115.1 uncultured Melioribacteraceae bacterium | reverse complement strand
TACAAAAGTTACGCAAATGAACAATTTTGTAATATTGAGCAGAGAGAAACATCTTAAAATTATGCTAAATCGCAATATTCTGATTCTTTACTTCGATCAGATTGACAATTTTTCGCAACTTCTTTTAATTCAAAAAAAACTGCACTAATTTTTGACTTTTAATAATATCTTTAATTCATAAACTTAAGAAAAAAAAATTTGAAACTGTTTTATACAAACAAGAATGAATTAAAAAATAGGTAATGAAAATAAAGCAAAATTGCATTTCAGAACTCCTTTGGCTACTTTTAATATTGCGAAAAAATGGAGTTAATGAATGATAACTGGACTAATTAAAAAAGTTTTTGGCGATAAAAATACCAAATTATTGAAAGAACTTTGGCCTTTAGTTGATGTAATAAATGAAAAATATGAACCTATAAAAAATCTTACTGATGAAGAACTAAAAAAGAAAACTGAAGACTTTAAAAATATAATTTCAGAAGCTACATCTGAACTAAGACAAAAAATTAGTGAGAAGAATGATTCACTTAAATCGGATGATTTTGATGGTGATATTGAATCAGTCCACGAAGAAATTTCATCCTTAAATGAAGATCTTGATGCCAAGTATGAAGAAGTTTTAGATGACTTATTACCAGAAGCATTTGCTGTAGTTAAATTAACTTGTGAGCGTTTAGTTGGAAAATCTTGGGATACTGCCGGCAGTAAAATTACATGGAATATGATTCCTTACGATGTCCAGTTGATTGGAGGTGCTGCTCTGCATAAAGGCAAAATCGCTGAGATGGCTACTGGTGAAGGCAAAACTCTTGTTGCGACTTTACCAATTTATCTTAACGCTCTTACGGGAAGAGGTGTTCACGTTGTTACTGTTAACGATTATCTGGCTAAACGTGATAGTGAATGGATGGGCGAAGTCTTTAAGTTCCATGGGCTAACAGTTGGATGTATCTTAAATACAATGGATACTGAAAAACGAATGGAAATTTATAAATGCGATATTACTTATGGTACGAATAATGAGTTTGGCTTCGATTATCTTAGAGATAATATGGCTATCGCCAAAGAACATTGTGTACAGCGCGGTCACAATTACACAATTGTGGATGAGGTCGATTCCGTTCTAATTGATGAAGCTAGAACCCCATTAATTATTTCCGGTCCAGTTGGAACTGGTGAACAAAAATTTAATGAGATGCAACCTAAGGTCGAAAGGATTTTTAGAAAGCAAGCGAGCTTGGTAGCTTCAATTGTACAAGAAGCTGAAAAAATATTGAATGATGGCGGTGATCGCGATCAAGCAGGAATTAACTTATTGCGTGCGCATCGAGGATTTCCTAAGAATAAAAGACTAGCCAAATTATTTAGTGAACCTGAAAATAAAAAATTAATGTCATCTACCGAACTTGAGTTCCTGCGAGAAAAGGAAAAACGAATGCCGGAGATAGACGAAGAATTATACTTTGCAATAGATGAAAAAAACAACTCAATTAACCTTACAGATATTGGAAGGGAAGAACTTGGTTTAGGGACTGCTGAAGGGAAAGAATTATTTGTGCTCCCTGACTTAGGTAATGAAACTATAAAAATTGACAACGATGAAACACTAAGCGACGAAGATAAACTAAAAAAGAAAGATGAACTTTACCATGTTTACAGTGAAAGAATGGATAGAATTCACACTATTAATCAGTTATTAAAAGCATATAGTTTATTTGAAAAAGATGATGAATATGTAATCACTGAAGATGGCAAGATTGCAATAGTTGATGAATTTACAGGGCGTGTTTTACCAGGAAGAAGATATTCTGATGGTTTACACCAGGCAATTGAGGCTAAAGAAAATGTTAAGGTTGAACGCGATACTCAGACAATGGCTACCATCACACTTCAGAACTATTTTAGATTATATAAAAAAATAGCTGGGATGACCGGTACTGCTGAAACTGAAGAAGGTGAGTTTTTAGAAATCTACAAATTGGAAGTTATTGTTATCCCAACTAATAAACCTATCGCTCGAGATGATCAAGATGATTTTATTTACAGAACAAAACGTGAAAAACTCAATTCTGTACTTGAAAAGATAAAAGAGTTAAAAGATGAGAAGAGACCTGTTCTTGTCGGTACCACAAGTGTTGAACTTTCCGAGACAATAAGTAGAATGCTGAAGAGACAAGGAATTGCGCACAATGTGTTGAATGCTAAACAGCATAAGGGTGAAGCTGAAATTGTAGCGTTTGCGGGTCAGCCTGGAGCAATAACTATTGCAACTAACATGGCGGGACGTGGTACAGATATAAAACTTGGTGAAGGTATAATTGAAAAGGGCGGTTTATACATCCTTGGTACAGAACGTCACGAATCAAGACGTATTGATAGGCAGTTGAGAGGACGTGCAGGTAGACAAGGTGATCCAGGGACTACAAAATTTTACATTTCTCTTGAAGATGATTTGATGCGGTTATTCAGTAGTGATAGAGTAACAAGCGTAATGAGTAAAATTGGTTTTGAGGAAGGGGAAGCGCTTACTCACCCGATGATTACGAAATCAGTTGAACGTGCGCAGAAAAAAGTTGAAGAGAATAACTTTGCAATTCGTAAACGTCTGCTTGAATATGATGATGTTATGAACCAGCAAAGAGAAGTAATCTACACGAGAAGAGGTCGTGCACTAGAAGGTGAAAGATTAAAGGCTGAAGTTTTCGATCTACTTGATGAATATCTCGATGATCTACTTGATCTATATTTTGATGATGTTAATGTTGAAGGATTAAAAACAGATTTACTTCAGCATTTACTTATTGAAGTTAAACTGGATCCCAAAACATTTGAGAGTAAGGGTAAAGAAGGAATAAAAGAAGATATATTAGTTGCTGCTAAAGAATTTTACAGACGTAAAGAAGAAATGCTTGGTTCGGAATTAATGGCAAGATTAGAAAGGTATGCTGTTCTTAGTGTTATCGATGATAAGTGGAAAGAACACTTAAGAGAGATGGATGACCTTAAAGAAGGTATCGGTCTTAGAGCTTATGGTCAAAAAGATCCTTTGGTTGAATACAAAGCTGAAGCATTCCACCTGTTCGTTTCCTTAATTGGAGAAATCAGGAATGATGTTGTTTCATTCTCCTTTAAGTTTTTCCCGCAAGAACCTGAAGATGTACAAGCAAGAAGAGCTCAACAGCAAAGAATGAGAACAGTGAAAGATTCATCCCAAAATATGGGACTTAAAACTTCTGATACAGCTCAAGAAAGTAAAAATAGAGGGAAACAGCAGCCGATAAAAGTTGAAGTGAAAGTTGGAAGAAACGATCCTTGTCCTTGTGGAAGCGGTAAAAAGTATAAAAATTGTCACGGTAAATTATAAGCTAATAAGAATTTAATTTAATAATTATGCACGAAACAGTATCTTATATAAAACTTAGAACTTGGTTGAAGTGGTCATTGTTAGCATCATTTTTAGTGATTATTTCCGGTTGTGGTATTTGGACTAATTTCAAAACATATTTTAATACATATTACAATGCCAATAAAATATTTGAAGAAACAGAAGAAAAAATATTATTAGAACGTACAGAATTATTTTCTTTCGAAGAAAAAGCCATCTCGAATAATCTTAGTAGAAACTTAGATGATGTAATTGAAAAAACTTCCTCAATACTTCAGCATAATAAAGAATCTGATTTTGTTGATGCAGCATTGGTCATGACCGGTAAAAGTTTTTATTATCAGCAGAATTATTCCAGAGCTCTAAGAAAATTTAATGAACTTGCTACTCTTGGGGAATCGGAACTTTTACTTGAAAATAAACTTTGGATAGCTAGAACAAGATTACAAATGCGCGACTTTGAGAGGGGCTTAAAAATTCTAGAAGAAGCAAAAAAAGAAATTATTGAAAATGAAGAGGATGAACTATTGGTTGAAGTTTACAAAACCAAAATTAGCTATTTTCTTTTTAATGAAAACTACGAAGATGCAACAATTGAGATGGATGAGTTCTTAAAGCATGACATTGATGATGAATTAAGAGCTGAAGTTCTTTACGAGAAAGGACTATTAAATAAGTTGAATAAAGATTATGAATTAGCTGAAAAGGCTTTTTTAGAGGTTGAGGAATTCTCACCAAGTTTTGAAATTGATTTTAAAAGTAAATTTGAAGTCGCCAAGATTAATAGTGAATTGGGTGATATCGACCAGAGCCTTGTTATGCTTGAAAATTTACGAGCAGAGGATAAATATTCTGATAATTGGGATAAACTTGATTTAGAAATCGGTAAAATACTATATGATAAAAATGAAATTGAAAAAGCATTAGATAGATTTACTGAAGTTGATACTACATATAAGAGTACTGAATCAGGAGGAATTGCAGGTTTTTATAAAGCAGAAATATTAGAAAACTTTTACAAGGACTATGATAGTGCTTTAGTATTCTATAAAAGTGCGGCCTCATCAAAAGCTCCTAGAGAATTACAGATTATTGCTCAAAAAAAATCCAGACTCCTAACTCAGTACATATCATATCATGAAACATTATCAAACTTGGGAACTCAATTACTTTACTTGACAGATGAAGAAGCATTTAGGCAAGATTCATTGGATTATGTTGAAAAGATTAGGCTGGATTCGATTAAGACTGCAAATGAATTTGAAACCGAGACCCGAAGAAGAGCCGGTGAGCGACAGACTCAGTCAAAGTATAAAGAACCTAAAAGACCAACAATTTCAGCTGATTCTATTCATTCTTTAAACAGTAAAAATTATTTCGAACTAGCAAACCTTTTGTTTACAGAATTTGATAATCCTGACTCAGCTTTTATATATTATGAAAAATCTTTACAAGAGAAACCGGAGAATCCCAATCAAGCTCAAACTTATTTTTCAATTGGTAATTACTATTTAACAAGAGCAGATTCTGTAAAGGCGGATAGTATGTTTACAATTGTATATGACGAGTATGAATTTGACCCTATAAGAAATGAAGCTGCTAAGCAATTGGATAAACCACTTTATGATTTTGCTAAGGATCCGGTTGAAGATGAATATAATGTAGCAGAGGAGATATATAACTCATCTAAATATGACAAGGCAATTGACAAATTATTCTCTATTTATAAAGACAATCCTCAATCGATATATGCGTCAAAATCGCTTTATACAATTGGTTACATACTTGAAAATGATTTAAATTTAACAGATTCTGCAGCAGTAATTTATGATATATTAAATAAACAGTACAGAACAAGTGAATATGCAAAAGCTATTAATCTTAAACTTGCCGGATATAACCAAGAGCAGAAAAGGGTAGAAGCAATTCAAGATTCAATTAATGCAGCAAACGAAGCAAGGATAGATTCCATAAAAGCTGTTAATGAAGTTATTATGCCTTCTAATGATGAGAAGCCTGATTCGACACAAATGCCTAATACAAATAGTACCAATATAGATTCTGTAAATTCAGCCATTATTAACGAAGATCCAAAATAGTTTTTATCATGAACCGGCGACAATTAATTAACTTAATTGAAAATGGTGAAAATCTTAATGTTGAGTTCAAACAAAGATTTTCAGATTATGAAAAAATATCAAAAGAGATAATAGCTTTTGCCAATACTAATGGCGGATACATTATTTTTGGAATTGATGATAATGGTAAAACTTACGGAGTTGAAAGCGAGAAAGAAACTGTTGAATTGGTTAAAGAGACAATTAATAATTACTGCGAACCCAAATTAGATTTTGGTATTTACTACATTGAACTTGATCATAAAGAGATTGTCGTTCTAGAAATACCCGAATCAAAGAACAAACCGCATCGTATTCAAGATTATAAAAATCACTTAGATCTTAACGAGGCCCAGGTTTATATCAGGGTTAATGATAAAAGCTTGCCTGCGAGTAAGGAAATGATTAAACTTTTGCAGACTGCATCAAACGAACAGAAACTTAAAAAATACACTATCGGTAAGAATGAAAAAATAGTTTTTGAGTTTTTAAACAATAATGATTTTATTACATCAAAAGAATTAAGTAACCTTGCAAATATTTCATCACGGAGAGCATCTCGTACACTTATAAATTTAGTAAGAGCTAATATCCTAGCAATACACACAAAAGACAATGGAGAGGATTACTACTCGAACTTGGCATAAATATTTATTCTAAAATATTTATCTTATCTTCTTTATTAGGCACAATACATAAAAACTCAAATGCTTCATCCCCAATTGTTTTGTAATTATGTTTAACACCTTTGGGAATATATACTACATCATCCTTTTGAACAATAAAAATCTCATCTCCTATCATTACTTTTGCTTTGCCATTCAAAACATATTGCTCATGTTCTACTTCATTAGTGTGAAGAGGCATTGAGCCACCCGGTTCAATTGTAAATTTGCGCATAGCAAAATTTGGTGCTTCACCAGAAGAGATTAATACTTGTTTGAATGTATTTGTTCCTTCAGTAACTTTTTCTTTAATCAAATTTTGTGGATCTCTTACTAACATTTGTCCTTCTCTATTTAATTATAGTATTCAAAATAGTTTTAGCAACAAAATGTCCCATTGAAAAACAACCTTGTAATAAATACCCACCCGTTGGGGCATCCCAATCTACCATTTCTCCAATTGTAAATATATTTGGATATTTCTTAAGTGAAAAATTCTTATGTAGTTCTCCAACATCAATTCCTCCAACAGTAGAAATTGCTTCATCAATAGGTCTTAATGATTCTACCTTTAACGCCAAGTTTTTTATTTGTCTAACAAATTTATTTGGAGAAAGAAAATTATCTTTGCTCATTACTGATTTAATTAGTGCCAGGTCAGTGCTGTTTAGATTTAGTAGTTTTTTATAACTGGCAGAGTTAATTGGCTGGTTCTTTAATTTGGATTTGAGTTCCGGTTCTGTATTGTTAGGTTTTAGATCAATAAAAATATTCGTTTCTTTTAACTCTTGAAATTCACGAATTTGTGGAATTATTTGATAGACCGCATTTCCTTCAAGTCCATATTTAGTTATTGCTGCCTCTCCTTTAAATTTATTTTGACCTATTTTAATCTCAATATTTTTTAAAGGCTTACCAATATGATATTCAAGAATATTTGACTTCCAGTCAATATTTACGCCACAATTTGAAGACTGAAACTTTTTTATTTTTATGCCAATTTGCTCAAAATATTTTAGCCATTTACCATCTGAGCCTGTGATTGACCACGAAGCACCGCCTAATGCAAAAATATAATAATCAGCCTGTAAAGAATATTCTTTTAATTTGTTTGAAATAATTGGGCGATATTCGCTATCGAAGCCGATAAATTTATGATTAGCAAATATCTTTACATTTTTATTTGTCAGTGATTTTTCAATTTCATCAAGTACTTGAATAGGTCTATGTTTTTTCTTAGAGAAAACTCTCCCGCTTGTGCCAACGAAAGTTTCAATTCCTTTATCAAAAAGCCATTCCCTTGTTGAATTAGAATCAAAATTTAGAATCGCTTCTGTTAAAAAATTGGGAGGGAAGTATTTATTTGCAAGTGTTTTGCCAGTAAGGCTGTTAGACAGATTAAACCCACCTTTGCCGGCGACTAAAAATTTTTGACCTACATTTTTTTCTTTTTCATAAATTTCAACTTCACATTTTTCAGCTAAAAAATCTGCAGCAATTAAAGCAGAGGGGCCACCACCAATTATTATTACTTTTTTGAAAGACATTATTTATATGGTCTATTTTGAATCGTAAATTTTTCTTAACTCAAAAATAGCTATTCCGTAAGCCACTGCAACATTTAATGATTGCTTGATACCAAACTGGGGAATTTCAATTGTAATATCACATAAGTTAATTAATTCTTGGGATACACCGCTAATTTCATTACCAACAATTAAGCAGAGCGGCAGATCAGATTTTTTTATTTCTGAATACGAAATATTTGAATCCGTTTGCTCAAGAGCACAGATTGTATACCCTTTCTCTTTTAATCGTTTAACAACTTTAACGGGATCTTCTTCAAACTCCCAGTCGATGCTATCTTGGGATCCGAGAGCAGTTTTAAGTACTTCTTTTTTAGGAGGATTTGGAGTATATCCGCAAAGGTAAAGTTTTTCTATCATTGCTCCGTCACTAGTACGAAATATTGAGCCAACATTATAACTGCTTCTAATTGAATTAAGTACAACAGCAACTGGCAATTTATCAACATGTTCAATTGTTTCTAATGTAGCTCTATTTTCAGAAATTTCGGCATGGGAAAGTTTTTTCATATCTTAATTTTCTTTTATTGCTAGTTGTCCGCAAGCTGCGGCAATATCGTTTCCTTGAGTATTGCGAAGCATTACTAATATACCCTTATTAATTAGCTTACCTACAAATTCTCTGATTTTATTCATGGGTGTTGGTTCAAGTTCTGCTGAAAAACCGCCATCAACTATATGAGCAATACTATTAAAAGGAATTATATTTACCTTGGACGGAACTTGGCTGCACAATTTAATTAAGGCATTCAAATCTTCTTCTCTGTCGTTAATCCCCTTCAGCATTATATACTCAAACATTATTTTAGTTTTGGTTGTTTTTGCGTAATATTTTAATGCCTCTATGTTTTCTTCCAAATTGTACTTAATGTTTATTGGCATAATTTTATTTCTGATTTCATCGAAGCATGAATGGAGAGAAAGTGCAAGTTTAACTCTTGTTCCGCTATCGGCTAGTTCTATAATTTTATGAGGTATACCTGCTGTTGAGACTGTAATTCTTGTTCTTCCAATTTTGTTCCCAAGATCATGAAGTAATATTTTTAAAGTTTTTTCAGTTGCCGAATAATTTAACAACGGTTCGCCCATTCCCATAAATACAATGTTTGTAATTGGTTCCGGTGCAATATCTTTAAGAGTTTGCAAGTATTGATCAATAATTTCCCCCGTGCTAAGATTTCTTGTATAACCCATTAAACCGGTTGCACAAAATTTACAATCAAGAGGGCAACCAATTTGTGTAGAGACGCATAGTGTTCTTCTGCTATTTTCGGGAATTATTACAGACTCAATTTTATTACCATCTTTGGTCTCGAATAAGTACTTAACAGTTTTCGAATTAATTGATCCTTGCTTAGATATCAAATTCAAAGTGTTAATTTCTGTAAATTTATTTAATTTTTCCCTCATCGAAAGAGGAATATTTTCCATCAAATTAAAATCATCAACAATATTATCATACATCCAATTAAAAATTTGATTTCCCCTAAAATTGGGCTCTCCAAGCTTAAGAACATATTGCTGAAGTTCTTCTAGGCGAAGACTCTTTAGTTCTATTAATTTTTCGGATTTAATCATGGAATGCAAATATAATTATCTGAAAGGTTTATTATGAATTTATTTCTACACACAAAAATCTTCCCAATTCTGAATTATTTATTTGAATTTTCAGATCTGATTATATACTTTGGTTTATTATTTAAGATGACTTTATCCTATAAAACAATTTTTTAAAAAGTTTGGAGTGAAAATGAATTTTATTTTAACCGAAGAACAACTAATGATTCAGCAAACAGCAAAGGATTTTGCAGAACAAAAAATTGCACCAACAGCGGTTCAGCGTGATAAGGAAGTAATATTCCCAACTGAAATTATTAAAAAACTAGGCGAACTTGGATTTATGGGAATGATGGTAGATCCGAAATATGATGGGGCAGGATTGGATACTATCAGTTATGCACTTGCAATGATGGAAATATCAAAAGTAGATGCCTCAGTAGGTGTTATAATGTCAGTAAATAATTCACTTGTAACATTCGGTCTTGAGAAATGGGCATCGGAGGAGGTTAAAGAAAAATATTTGAAACCTCTTGCAAGAGGTGAAAAGCTAGGTGCATTTGCTCTTTCTGAGCCCGAAGCTGGAAGTGATGCAACACAGCAGCATACTATGGCAGTTAAAGATGGAGACCATTGGGTAATGAATGGTATGAAAAATTGGATAACAAATGGCACAACTGCCGATTATTATATTGTTTTTGCTCAAACCGACAAGGAGAAAAAGCATAAAGGTATAACTGCGTTTCTAGTTGAGAAAGGAACTCCTGGTTTTACCCACGGTCTTAAGGAGGATAAATTAGGGATAAGAAGTTCTGACACATGCTCATTATCTTTTGATAATTGTAGAATCCCAGAAACAAATGTCTTGTGGGAAGTTGGAAAAGGATTTAACTTTGCAATGAACACTCTTAACGGTGGACGATACGGTATTGCTTCTCAAGCTGTGGGAATTGCAATGGGGGCTTATGAAAAAGCACTCAAGTATGCAAAAGAAAGAAAAGCATTTGGCACCGAAATTTCAAATCATCAAGCTATCCAATTCAAATTAGCTGATATGGCCACTAAAGTTGAAGCTGCTAAATTATTAACATTACAAGCATGTGGATTAAAAGATGCCGGGAAAGAGTATGTGAAAGAAGCATCAATGGCAAAATTATTTTCTTCAGAAATAGCTGTTGAAGTAGCTCGCGATGCTGTTCAAATTCTTGGCGGTTACGGATATGTAAGAGAATATGAGGTTGAACGTATGTTCCGAGATGCTAAAATTACGGAGATTTATGAAGGCACTTCTGAAATACAAAGAATAATAATTGGCAGATCAATAACAAAAGATTAGGTTGAAATAAATTGTACAAAATTGTTAAGATTGAATCATTCGATGATTTTCAGCTCTATGTTGAATTTGCTGATGGTTTATGTGGTAAAATAAGTTTTAATAAAATGCTGAAGCACAAAGATTATGAATGTATCAATGATATTGCTGAATTTAATTAAGTGAGCGTAAGTAAAAAATCGAAAGATATTATTTGGGAATGTGGTGCATCAATGTGTAAAATTGCGACAAGAGGTATGCTGGAACTTAAACATGAAATTAAAAACTTAGGATTATCAATTTAGCTCATAACTAATTATGACATTTTAATGAGCAATCTTTACGGAATTTCAGTTTTAGATTGCTCTTTTATTTTTAAATATAAGTGAGAAAAGCAAATATTAATTAAAATAGAATCTTATATTTCTTGAAGGTTGAAATTAAGAAAAATTGTAAATTACCATGCAAATAATAATTATGTATTACAGATTGAGGATATCACAGTGAAGTTAACGGAAGAAGAAATTCGTAAAATAACACTTAAAGCTATTGCTGAATTGGGTGATAAGGCAACTCCAGAGTTGGTTAAAGAAGTAGTAAGTAAAGCCATCTCTGAACCGGAAATTTTAGCGAAATCCACTGGTGAAACGCGAACCACGGGAAAAGTGATTCTGACTTCATTCGGGATGAATCACCCCGGAATTGTTGCTGGCGTTACTAAAACATTAAGCGATTCTGACTGTGATATTGAAGATATGAGTCAGAAGTTAATGGGCGATTTTTACACGATGATAATTATTTTGGATATTTCAAATTCACCGAAAGACATTTCCGGGCTTCAGAATGATCTTAATGAAGTTGCGGAAAAATTGAAAATCAAAATCTATTTACAGCATGAAGATTTGTTCAGATACATGCACAGAGTTTAAACTTTAAGGAGAATATTTAATGCAGTACGATTTTGAGGAAATTCTTGATACGATCAAGATGACGGAGATTGAGCATTTTGATATTAGGACAGTGACATTAGGCATTAGTTTACGCGATTGCATGGATAGGAATATTGAAATCACAAAACAAAAGATTTATGAAAAGATTTTAAGATATGGTAAAAATCATGTTAAATATGCAAATGAAATAGAAAGACAATATGGTGTTAAAATTGCAAATAAAAGAGTTGCAATTACTCCGGCGGCTATTCCATTCGATGCTTTTAAAGCAGATGAGTTTGTTGAAATTGCAAAAATATTAGATAAAGCAGCTATAGAAATAGGCGTTGATTATCTTGCTGGTTATTCCGCACTTGTTCAAAAGGGAATGTCGAACGGAGATAGAGAATTAATTAAATCAATCCCAATTGCTTTAACAGAAACTGAAAAGATTTGTTCAAGTATAAATGTAGCTTCTACAAAAGCTGGCATTAACATGGATGCTATTTTAATGATGTCGGAAGTTATCAAACAAACCGCAGAAAACACTAAAGATAGAGATTCAATTGGATGCGCCAAACTTGTTGTTTTTTGTAACGTTCCAGAAGATAATCCTTTTGTAGCCGGCGCTTTCCACGGAATAAGTGAACCTGAAGTTGTGCTTAATGTTGGAATTAGCGGTCCTGGTGTTGTTTTAGATGCAATCAAGAATGCTGGCCACGTGGATCTTCAACAACTTTCAGAAGTAATTAAAAAGACTGTATTTAAAATTACAAGAGCCGGCGAACTCATGGGACGAGAAGTTGCACAGAAACATGGAATTCCCTTCGGAATTGTAGATATCTCATTAGCGCCGACTCCTGCAATTGGTGATAGCATTGGCGATATTCTCAAAGCAATGGGAGTTGAAGATGTTGGTGCTCCTGGAACTACGGCTGCATTGGCGATGCTGAATGATTCGGTTAAAAAAGCTGGATTAATGGCAAGTTCTTCTGTTGGCGGAATGAGTGGTGCATTTATTCCTGTTAGTGAAGATCAAGCTATGATAGATGCTGTCGCAAAAGGGAACCTTTCTTTAGAGAAATTGGAAGCAATGACCGCAGTGTGTTCAGTTGGACTTGATATGATAGCAATTCCGGGTGATACTCCTGCATCAACTATTGCCGGAATTATCGCTGATGAATGTGCAATAGGAATAATAAATGATAAAACTACTTCGGCTAGGTTGATACCCGCGTATGGGAAAAAAGTTGGCGATTATATAGACTATGGTGGTTTACTAGGTAAAGCTCCAATAATGGAAGTACGGAACTTATCAAGTCAAAACTTTGTAGGAAGAGGTGGAAGAATTCCTGCACCTGTTAGAAGTTTAACAAACTAAGAATTTTACAAGTATTTTGTCATCTCGAACATGTTTCTTGTGAGAGATCTTTTTTGTCTTTAAAGTATATAAGGAGGAAATAAATGAGTAAAGGAATAGGAATAATAATTGTTATTGCAGTCGTAATTATTGGTGCAATAATGTGGGGCACCGGAATTTATAATAATCTAGTTGGCTTAGAAGAAGGAGTAACTGGAAGTTGGAGCCAAGTAGAAAACCAATATCAAAGAAGGGCTGACCTGATCCCCAATTTGGTAAATACTGTTAAAGGCGTTGCCAATTTTGAAAAAGAAACTTATACTGCTGTTACAGAAGCAAGAGCAAAAGTTAATCAAATTAATATGTCGCCAGAAATGCTCAGCGATCCAAATGCTTTTGCACAATTTCAATCAGCGCAAGATGGCCTTGGAAGTGCATTATCTAGATTGTTGGTAACTGTTGAGAACTATCCTCAACTAAAAGCTAATGAGAATTTTATGCAGCTTCAAGCTCAATTGGAGGGTACTGAAAATAGAATTTCTGTAGAGAGAAAAAGGTTTAACGAAGTAGTGCAAAATTATAATACAACTATTAGAAGATTTCCGGCAAGTATAATTGCTGGTTTCACCGGATTTAATCAGAAACAATATTTTACTGCTGTTGCCGGTTCAGATCAAGCCCCAAAAGTCGAGTTTTAATTTATGCTAAAGAATTTTGTATTCTATTTTATTTTTTCTACTTTAATTTTTTCGCAAGAAATACCTATTCTTCAAAGGTATGCAAATGATTTTACAAGTACACTTTCTAATGAACAAGTCAATTATCTTGATTCGGGTTTAAGACAGTTTGATGATTCTACATCAAATCAAGTGGTGTTTCTAATGACGAATACTCTCGACGGATATCCAATAGAAATGTTCACCAATGAGACTGCTGGAAAAAATAAAATCGGTACAAAAGAAAATAGTAATGGAATTTTGTTCTTTGTTGCAAAAGATGATAGAAAAATGAGAATTGAAGTGGGATATGGATTGGAAGGAGCTCTTCCCGATGCATTAGCTAGCTCAATTATAAGAAATGATGTAACCCCTTATTTCAAGAAAAATCAATATTACGAAGGCACACTTGCTGGCTTAAATGGTATTTTGGCTGCAACAAGAGGAGAGTATAAAGGTAATCCCAAAAGTGATGATGAAAATAAGTTGCCAATTGGTCTGATAATTTTTATAATATTTATGATTTTTACTATGCTGAGAAATAAAGGTAAAGGCGGAAGAGGAGGGGGATTTGTGTACTTCCCGGGTGGACTTGGAGGTTTTGGTAGTGGAAGATCAAGTGGTGGGGGTTTTGGAGGATTCAGTGGTGGTGGCGGTTCCTTTGGTGGAGGTGGCGCCAGCGGAAGTTGGTGATTATTAATTTGATATTTTCATTTTTACTCGTTATTCCCGAACATTTTTATTGGGAATCCATTGATTAAATATTAAGTCTATTGCGTTTTTTGTTCTTTAATTCTTATATGCTCTAAAATATTTTTTAAATCATACGTATTTATCTTGATATTAGATTAGTGATTTCTTATAATTGGATGTTACATGATTGATATTTCGGACGGAATAACCTTATTTAATGATTGCGATTTTTTTGCTGCACATGATTTTTTTGAAGATATTTGGATGGATGCCGACCGAAATGAAAAAGAGTTCTTTCAAGGATTGGTTCAAGTTTCAGTTGGGTGTTATCACTTAATTTGTGGAAATTTGAAAGGAGCGAAAAGTCAATTATCTAAAAGTAAAACTAAGCTAAATAAATTTGAACCAGATTATTATGGCATAAATTTATTGTTGCTAAATAAT
>CAYXXW010000010.1:0-9540 GCA_964469115.1 uncultured Melioribacteraceae bacterium | reverse complement strand
ATAAACTCAAATAACATAAAACAAAAGATTCCAACAATCGAACTTATTAACAAAAATTCTTAGGAGAAAAGTTATGGCTATAATGATAACAGACGAATGCATAAATTGTGGTGCATGCGAACCTGAATGTCCTAACACAGCTATTTACGAAGGTGGTAATGAATGGAGTTTAGCCGGCAACACTTATGGTGATGGCGATGCCGCTCCTTCAAGTGCTGAAGGTTTTTATTCAGATGAATTCTTTTATATTGTACCTGATAAATGTACAGAATGTAAAGGATTCCATGATGAACCTCAATGTGCTGCAGTTTGTCCAGTTGACTGTTGCATTCCGGATCCAAATCATGAAGAAGATGAAGAAACTTTATTAAAGAGAAAAGATTATCTAGACGAAGTAGAAAACAGATAATTATTCTATTTAGATTTCAAAATGATTTTAAAAACCGTGTAAGAAATTCTTATGCGGTTTTTTTATTTTAGTTTTAATAAAAATAAGAAAATAATTATGCGGATAGGAAAGTACAAATTAACTATACTGAATACAGGTACGTTTGGGCTAGATGGTGGAGCAATGTTTGGAATAATCCCAAAACCATTGTGGCAGAAAAATACTCCCGCGGATGATAAAAACCGTATTACTCTTGGTGCCCGTTGTTTACTTTTAGAATCAGATTCAAAAAAAGTATTGGTAGAAACTGGGATGGGGGATTCTTGGGATGAAAAATTCAAATCAATTTATAATGTAGATTTTTCAGAAAATAATTTAGATAAGTCTTTGGCCAATATTGGTTTGAAAAATGAGGATATAACAGATGTTATTTTAACGCATCTTCATTTTGATCATACAGGTGGTTCAACAAAGCTAGAGAACGAAAAATTTGTTCCTGCATTTCCGAATGCAAAATATCATGTTCAAAAAGAACAGTTAAATTGGGCAGAAAATTCAAGTAGTAGAGATAAAGGAAGTTTTATTCCACATACATTTTTGCCATTGGTGAAAGAAGGTGTTTTAAAATTTACCAAAGCTGACTCTTACTTTGATGATGGAATTCAATTCTTTAAAATTAATGGTCACACAATTGGACAGCAGATTCTTAAAATCTCAGATGATTCAAATACATATTTGTTTTGTGCTGATCTAATACCAACAATGCATCACATTCCAATTACTTATGTAATGGGATATGATATTCAGCCTCTTGAAACTGTAAAAGAAAAAGATAAATACTTGCATTTAGCCGTTGAAGAAAATTGGAAATTAATTTTTGGTCATGATAATAATAATGCTTGCGCAACTGTAAAATTGACTGAAAAAGGTTATTCATTTGATCGTTATTCAAATTTGTTATTCTGATGAAGAGTAATAAGGAATACATTTTTATATGCAATGAAAATGAGTTGAAAGAATCAGAAGGAAAAAGATTTTATGTAAATGATACTGATATTGCAGTCTTTAAAATTGGGGAAAATTTTTTTTCTGTCAGCAATATTTGTCCACATCAGCAAGCGACAAAAATTTTTTAGGGTTTTATTGAAGATGAATGTGTGGTTTGTCCCTTGCATGGATGGAAATTTAACTTGAAAGATGGAAGACTAACAAACGGCAGTAGAGGTTTGGATACATATCCAACAAAAATTATCGAAGGGAAAATATACACAATGGTCATCCCCAAAAAAAAGAATTGGTAAAATTATTATAGTATTTGATTTATCATTGTTATAATGCTGAATTTATTTCAGCTTCTGAAACATTATTATTTTATTTACAATCCGAATAAGTTTGGAATGACATTGTTCTAAAATTGTTTTGGATTCATTTTAAGAATGCTTAATAAATATAAATTCATGTTGATAGTTTAGTAAGACAAACATTTGCTAAAACAAAAAATCATATCAAAAGCCAGAGATCTTGGATTCGATTTAATCGGTTTTGCACCTTACCAAATTTTAGAAGAAGAAACAGATAAATTAAAAGAATGGCTCTCCTCAGATTATCAAGCTGGAATGAAATATATGGAGCGCAATATTGAAAAACGAAAAGATGCAAATGAAATATTAGTAGATTGTAAGAGTGTAATTTCTTTAGGAATGAATTATTATTTTGATGAAACATTGGATAAAATAGAAAACTCCGGAAAAGTCTCACGTTATGCATGGGGAAGAGACTACCATAATGTAATATGGGAAAAATTAGATTCATTAATAAACTACATAAAAAATATTCATCCAAATTTTGAAGCAAAAAGCTATGTAGATACAGGTCCGGTTATGGATAAAGTCTGGGCAGTAAAATCGGGATTAGGGTGGCAAGGCAAGCATAGTAACATTATCAATAAAAAAATTGGAAGCTGGTTTTTTATTGCAACAATTTTCACAAATTATGACTTTGATGAGTACAATAAGCAAATATCAGATTTCTGCGGAACATGTACTGCATGTATAGATGCTTGCCCGACTGATGCAATAGTTAAAGATTATGTTGTTGATTCGAGTAAATGCATTTCCTATTTAACAATTGAGAACAAAAAAGATATTTCAGATGAATTTATTGGTAAATTTGATGATTGGATTTTTGGGTGTGATATTTGTCAAGATGTGTGCCCATGGAATATAAAATTTGCTGAGCAAACCCAAATTTCTGACTTTAAAAATAATCTAAATAAGTTAGTTCAGTTTGAAGAAATAAATAACATGGAAAATAAAGAGTTTAAAGAGCAATTTCATGAAAGTCCGATTTTAAGGACAAAGCTGAAAGGATTAAAAAGGAACTCGGAATTTTTGCAGAAGTAAAAATGAATCTATTTTGGTAAAAATGTATCTAATTTTTAATAAATATTTGTTGAATAGTTAATGGAGAAAATTATGTCAAACAATCATCACAAAGTAGTTATTGTTGGTTCCGGTCCAGCCGGGCTAACAGCTGCCATTTATGCGGCAAGAGCAAATTTAAATCCAGTTATATATGAAGGAATGCAGCCGGGCGGACAATTAACAATTACTACAGATGTTGAAAATTATCCCGGTTTCGAAGATGGAATTCAAGGTCCGGAACTTATGGACGTTATGAGAAAACAAGCAAGCAAGTTTGGAGCTAAATGTGAATTTAAACAGATAACTGAAGTCGATTTTTCTCAAAGACCATTTAAGCTAAAATCAGATGATCAAGAATTAACCGCTGATTCCGTAATTATCTCAACCGGAGCAAGTGCAAAATTACTTGGTATTGAAAGTGAAACAAAATATATGGGTTATGGTGTTTCAGCATGTGCAACTTGCGATGGATTTTTCTATAAAGGTCTAAAAGTTCTAGTTGTTGGCGGTGGTGATACTGCAATGGAGGAAGCTACTTACCTTACAAACTTTGCCTCAGAAGTTATTCTCATTCATAGAAGAGAAGGCTTTAGAGCTTCTCAAATTATGCTTGATAGAGCGAAGAAAAATCCTAAAGTTAAATTTATGACCAATAGAGTTATAAAAGAAATTATTGGTGAAGTAAACGCAATGGGTCTTAAAAAAGTAACTAGTGCTATTTTGGAAAATACAGAGGATGGCAGTACTGAAGAGATCAAAGCAGATGGAATTTTTATGGCTATCGGTCATAAGCCCAATACTGATGTGTTCGGTGATCAATTAGATAAAGACGAAACTGGATACCTAAAAGTTAAACCGGGTTCTACTTACACAAACATTGAAGGAGTTTTTGCTGCAGGAGACGTTGCAGATAAAGTTTACCGTCAAGCTGTTACTGCTGCCGGTACAGGCTGCATGGCAGCATTAGATGCTCAACGTTGGTTGGAAGAAAAGGAATTGGTCTAGATTAAGTTTTAAGGGTTAATGTATTTGTCATTGCTTCACCTTGATTCTTTTCATCTAGGTGAAGCAATCTCTTTGATTTAAGCAGATTTCTTTGTGGAAATACTTCTCGCAATGACAAAAAAAGTTTTTGAAAAAATATTAACTCAACTCTTTTTTCTCATCTTCTTTCTCGAACTTTCTTGAAACAAAAAAAGCAGCCACAAAACCTAAACCGGTTAATGTTATAATTGATAATGGTATTAGACCTTCATTTAAATTTGCTTGAGCGGCCATCACACCAAGTCCTACACCTAAGCCAGTTCCAACTATGATTATCCCCAACTTAAGCCATGTATAAGGATTTCTTTTTGATTTAAATAGTTCAGTAATTTGTTCAGGAGATAATCCTTTTTCAATCATCATTTGTCTTTCTCTGGACCGAAAATAGAAAAATAGTGCTATAACTAATCCAATTATTAATGTAATTGTTATTCCGGTTAAGGGACCCATAATTTCTTGAGCTAACATTGCTTGTTCAGACATTTTTATTCTCCAGTTATTGTTAAAAATATATTTCAAAATTTATTCACTCCTTTTGACTCACTAAATACATCAAAAGGTTACACAAAAATCCAAAAATTATTTTGTAACCTTACAGTTAGAATTAAGTCTAAAAGATATAATGAATAATTTAAGTGACTATGAAATAATTGATTCTGTTTTGAAAGGCAATGAAAATGATTACGCTTTGATAGTTGATAGATATAAGGATAGAGGATTTTCTCTATTATGTGGAATAATAAAAAACAATTTAGATGCAGAAGAAGCATTGCAGGATAGTTTTATAAAGGCGTTTAATTCATTAAATAATTTTAGAAAAGATTCAAAATTTTCAACTTGGTTTTATAGAATTGTATACAATACTGGACTGACATTGATTTCAAATAAAAAACATCAAGTACAGATGGAGATGAATTCAATTGATGATTTTCATTCACTTAAAGAAGCTGATGACGAAATTTACAGCTTAACAGAAGATGCAAAGGCATATTTAATTAAAATGGTTGATAAACTTCCTGTAAAAAATTCACTTGTTCTAATATTATTTTATCTTGATGGACTATCAATAAAAGATATTAGTGAAGTTTTAGATCTCTCTCTTGTTAACACAAAAGTTATACTTCACCGTTCAAGAAATTTATTACGTGATCTTTTAATCAAACATAATTATGAAGAGGAATTGAGATAATGAATAAAAATGAACTAATTAATAAATATGTTGATAAAGAATTATCCATCAAAGAAATTGAAGAAACCAATGAGTTAATAAATAATGATATTACCTTTAAAAAACTAATTTCTACTCATAAATATGTTCACGAATCTTTATATCAATTACCTAGTAAGTATGCACCACATGGGTTTACTGATTTAGTAATGAATAAAATTATTAATAGAATTAGTGAAAAATATAGAAAGAATTACTTCTTTAGATTTGCTTTGGTAACATTTGGAATTCTTTTATTTGTAACGCTCTTTTTCTTCTTCTACTTTTTTACTGATCTTGCTTTTGTTCAGAGTAATTATAAAGTTGCCAATGATTATGCATCTAAACTGTTGCCAATTTTGAATAATATTACTCAGTTTGTTAAAACAGATATCTTTAAAATAATAACCGGCATGGTAAGTTTTATTGTTTTGGTAGGGTTTTATTTTAACCTCAACCTTCATAATAATTTTAAGAAGCAAATAAAAGAATATTAGAAATCCTCCTCCTCCTCTTATTCGTCTGCAATTTTAGTTATCTTTACAGACTAAAAAAATAAGTAAGCAGATGAAAATTAAATCGGGATTTGTAACAATTGTTGGCAAACCAAATGTAGGTAAGTCCACACTTACTAATAAGTTAATTGGTGAAGAACTTTCCATTGTTACTAGTAAACCACAAACAACTCGCAAGAGAATTTTAGGAATTCTAGATAGCGATGAATATCAGATAGTATTTTTGGATACTCCTGGAATTTTGGAACCTAAGTACTTACTTCAAGAAAAATTAATTGAGTACGTTGAATCATCAGTAAAAGATGCCGATGTACTTATTTTTATGATAGCCGCAAAAGATTTGGAAAGAGAAACAAAGATTTTTGATAGAGAAAATTATCAAAAATTAATTTCTAATAAACGGCAGAAGAAAATTTTGGTGATTAATAAAATTGATTTATCTAATGAAGTAAAGATTAATAATGCGATTACTATATTTGACCAAAATGATTTATTTGATGAGGTGATACCAATCTCAGCATTAGAAAATTATAACCTTGAGAAATTACTTAACACTATTTTAGAATTTTTACCTTACCATCCAAAATTTTATCCCAATGGTCAGCTTACTGATGAAACTGAAAAGTTTTTTGTCTCAGAAAAAATTAGAGAGAAAATCTTGGAAATTTTCCATGATGAAATACCTTATAGTATTGAAGTAGTGATTGAAGAATTTAAGGAACGCGAAAAAGGGAAGGATTATATATCAGCAGCAATTGTGGTTGAACGAGATTCTCAAAAACCAATTTTGCTTGGCAAAAAAGGTTCGGCAATCAAAAAACTTGGTAATGCTGCAAGAAAATCTATTGAAGATTTTTTGATGAGAGAAGTTTACTTGGAGTTAAGAGTAAAAGTTAAAGATAACTGGCGTAAAGATGGTAATGCACTCAGAAATTTCGGTTACACAAAATAAAATATTTTAGATTGAATTTTTAATTGTGTTATTTCGACCCGAGGGAGAAATCTCTGTTCCAAATTGGCTTTGTGATTATCACTCCCAATTAAAGCAGAGGGCACACTGTTATTCTAAAAAGCAGAACTCCTTAGAATTAAGGTGATTAATTTTATCAAAAGAATAATATAATTTGTTCGCATCAAACTCAAAATACAAATCAGAACTAATATTAATTCTTGTAACCTTACTTTGGGGTGCTACATTTGTAATTGTAAAAGAAGCCCTCAATGATGTTTCGTCAATGGCTTTTATTGCTGTAAGATTTTTAATTGCAGCGGCAATTCTTCTTCCTTTTATGAGGAAAAAAAAATTTACTAACCAAAATATTAGTGCTGGCATATTGCTTGGCGTATTATTATTTATGGGTTTTGCAACTCAAACTGTCGGACTAAAATTTACATCTGCTACCAAGTCGGGATTTTTAACAGGAACTGCGGTCATAATTGTGCCACTACTTCAAATAATTATAGAAAAGAGAGCACCCACCAAAGGTGTAATAATTGGAACTATTTTAGTTATGCTGGGGATTACATTTCTTTCAAGCGGGGGTAATTCTATACTAAGTTTATTATCAGACTTAGGAAGCAACTTTAATATTGGTGAAGGTTTAACATTAATTTGTGCGTTGTTTTTCGCACTTTATATAATTTATCTTGATGTTGAAACATCTAGATATGATTTTTGGACGCTTTTGTTTTTGCAAATAATTACAACTGCAGTTCTATCTATCTTATTTTTAGTTGTTTTTACTGAAACAAATTTGGAACCATTCAAGTTTGATTTAACAAATAATTTGATTTGGGCAATATTTTATACATCAATATTTGCCACATTGATAACAACTGCACTGCAGACAAAATATCAGAAGAATGTTACTCCGGCAAAAGCGGGAATAATATTTTCATTTGAACCAATTTTTGCGGCAGTTTTTGCCTTCTTTATATTAGGAGAAAAAATAACTAATTTTGGATACTTGGGTGCCGGATTGATTATTCTGGGCTTATTGGTTTCTGAGTTATATGAGAATTTGTTTGTTAAAAAATAACAAGGCATTGATTGAATCGATTTTAATAAAAGATCTAAATCAAATAAATTGATCATAGTGCAATAATTAAGTTAAAATGGAACGTGCAGAAATAATTGTTAAAGGTTTAGTGCAAGGTGTAGGATTCAGATATTACGTTTTAAGAAAAGCACACGAACTTGAATTAAAGGGCTACGTTAAAAATCAAATGGATGTAACAGTTTTAACTGTTATCGAAGGTGAAAAGAGTAAGATTGAAGAATTATTTAATTATCTAAAAATTGGTCCCATGCATGCAGATGTAAGAGATATAAAAATCGCTTGGAGAAGTTTTGCAGGTGAATTTTCTAATTTTGAAGTGAGAAGGTATTAATGAATATTAGAACCGGATTTGGATACGATGTTCATGCTTTTGCATTTAATAGAAAACTCTATCTTGGTGGAGTGGATATTCCATTTGAAAGAGGTTTGAAGGGACACTCAGATGCTGATGTACTGCTTCATGCAATTTGCGATGCGCTTCTTGGAGCACTAGCATTGGGGGATATTGGTAAGCACTTTCCGGATACAGATCCAAATTATAAAGGTATCGATAGCAAGATTCTATTATTAAAAGTCAATGAATTGATTTCTGAAAAAGGTTACAAAATTAGTAATATTGATTCAACAGTTGTAATGGAGAGGCCAAAATTAAAGGATTATATTTTACCTATAAGAGAAAGCATTGCCGGAATTTTGCATATAAAAGTTGATCAAGTATCGGTGAAGGCAACAACTTCAGAACAATTGGGCTTTGTAGGGACAGAAGAAGGAGTTAAAGCCTTTGCCACAGTTTTAATATTTTCTAATCCGGATAATTAATGCTTGAGGAAATACTTCTTTTCATCAGTTCCCTGAATAGTACTTGGATTTATATTTTCCTCTTCTTTTTTGCATTCATAGAAAATATTTTTCCACCTTCGCCAAGTGATATTATTTTGGTTGTTGGAGCTTCTCTTATTGCAACAACTTCAATTGAATTTATTCCAATTTTATTAATTACAAGTTTAGGTAGTGCATTAGGTTTTATGCTTATGTACTTTATCGGATATTTTTTAAGTGAAAGAATTTTAAGAACTGGAAAAATTAAATTTATTAGTCAAGAAGCTTTGAATAAAACAGATCAATGGTTCTCTAAATATGGTTATTGGGTTATTTTTGTTAATAGATTTTTACCAGGGATTAGATCTGTAATCAGTTTTTTTTCAGGAGTGCATGAACTAAATATTCCTAAAACCTTTTTGCTATCTCTTTTAAGCGGTCTTTTATGGAATATTATTATTATTTATATGGGAATGACTCTGGGCAATAATATTGAGTTAATTGATTATTATTTGAAAACTTATTCTAATATTGGTATGGGAATCATTTCTGTAATTATAATTATTTTTGTTATTAGATATTACCTAAAACGTAAAAAAATAAATGTTCATAAAGATATTTAAGTCCTATAAAACCAAAGTAGAAAAGAAAGAAAACAGAAAAGAATTATTATTAGGCCTGATCTCTGGAATTTTACTAGGTCTTTCTTTCCCTCCAATTCCATTGCCATATTTGTTGTTTGTGGGTTTAATTCCTTACTTAATTGTTTTAGAAAAACGTGAAACGCTAGCCGAGATAAATAGATTCACATACTTTACTATATTTTTCTTTAACCTTATAACCCTATATTGGGTTGGAAGCTGGACTCCGGACGCAGACCCATTTTTAATGATTGCTGGTTCAGTTTTAATGTTCTTTAATCCAATTGTTTTTCTTATTCCTTCAACACTTTATTACTTTACACGTAAAAGTTTTGGTAAAAGAACAGCATTGTTTTTACTTCCATGGTTCTGGCTCTTTTACGAATATATTTATTCTATTACTGACTTTAAATTTCCTTGGCTTTCTTTAAGTAACGGGCTTC
>CAYXXW010000009.1:0-25243 GCA_964469115.1 uncultured Melioribacteraceae bacterium | reverse complement strand
TTTTACAAATTCATATGTAACAATATTCTCTCGAAAACAGTTCCGTAAAAGGTGAATTAATGGAACTACTAAAAGAGACCAGAAATGGGACGCTTTTTGAATTCATGTCGCATAGTTGGAAAACAGTCCTGTAAAACGGCCATTTAATGAGACCCAAAAAAAAGTAGTCAATAATTCATATAAATTGGATATGGCCATTAACCATATACCCCTATATTGGTTGATACTATATCTAACCGTCAGACTGTTCAAAAATTTATTTTGAACAGGAACGTAATCGGGGAGTCATATGAGAAAATAATCAAGTACCGGATTTTAGATCCTTAAATCTAGTCAATGAGCAGACTTCCACTATACTATACTCAATCTAAAACTGCGGATTCTTTTCAAATGTTGATAATTTGCTTTAGCAGCTTAATCAATTAGAATTTCATTAACTTTCCGTCGTCATTATCAAAAAAAACCATGCTTGAAAACAATGCCCATTTTGCAAGATATAAACAGGCTTTAACTAGTTCTGCTTTTTATAGCGATTCAAGCGCCCAGTCGCTACAGATATTGTTAGAATCCATGGTTCCAGAACGATGGATTGCAAAAAGTTATAAAAGCAGTATAGAGGTATCCTCTACTTTTCATTTCATCATTTCAGGAAGACTCAAAGTGTTTAAGTCCAACCCTGATACCGGGAGGGAACATACTGTCTTCGTATTATCAGCGGGAGACGTTTTTGATGTATTATCATTATTGGACACCAAGCCTCATGACGTCTATTGGGAAGCACTTGACACACTGGAAGTCTTGAAGATACCGATGGAACATATGCGGCATTGGATTAATGAAAATCCTAAAATGCACAAGGCAATCCTATATTATCTGAGTGAACGCATGCGACAATTAATGGATGTTGCAACCGATGTTACCCTTCATAGTACCCTCGTTCGCCTAGCTAATTTACTGCTTAAAAATATTAATGGAGAAACCCGAAAGTTAGAATTGATCAATAATCTTCCCAACGAGGAAATTGCAGGTTTGATCGGTACCACTCGTGCCGTAGTTAGTAGGCATATTCAAGAGCTCAAGAGATGCGGTGCCATTTCGGTAAGTAGAAAACAAATCAACGTGAAAAATTTAGAGTTACTACTCGCGGTAGCCGAGGAAAAGTATAGTGATTAATCCTAATTAAAGGCACTCGACGTTTTTAACATTAAACGTTTTAAGAAGTAAATTTTGTCTTCATAGTGCTACCCAGGTAGCTGTGTCGGGTAATCTTGAATAGTACTTTTAAAGTATTATTGTGCAGATTGCTATGTATACTTTATTATTTCTCTTTTTTTGAAGAAGTATGTCCCAGCGTCAACCAAATACCAAAGTTATAGACCAATTTATTTTGGGTAAAACTTAAGATCCGGTCTGTACAAATTAACATACAGATGAGATATGAGTGTTTTGAAAAAAATAAAGTACATGATGACTTCACACTCATCGCGGTCGATTCGAAATAAGCCCAAATTATCCAGTCCTGCGGTCTATAATGCCTTCAAATTAAAATACCCCAACGCAAGTACTGTTCAATGGCAACAAATTGATGTTTTTAGGTGGGAAGTCAACTTTATCTTAAGAAATAAGTGGTATTCTGCTTTATTTGATAGCCATGGTAATTGGTTGGAAACCATGACTTTGATATCATTAGAGGCTATTCCAAAAAATGTTCGGAAAATTTTTAAAAAGAGTTTCGCCATATCCGGGATTAAGAACATTCGACAAATAGAAATGGCCAATGGAACGATTTACGAAATCAAATGGTCCAATGATGTTTTTATCTGGAAACTCTTGTATGACATTTCAGGAAAAATGGTTGGTAAACTTATTGCATAACTTAAGAGCTCTAGCTGCAATTTGTGTTAAAATTGGATATAAACTGTTGATATGAAAGTATTTTTTAAGGTAGAGAAACTACAATTCGTTTCCATTCAAGAATTGCCAAATTCATGGTCCAACCAAAACTACCTGGAATTGTTGGATTTAATGGAGTACGGTGACACCTCAGAACTCGCACCAAAGGAGTTGAAAGAAATGTGTCTCATGTCTTTAACAGACAACGACCCCGAAGACGCTGCTAAAATCGTATTGGAGTATATTTTTAAGGACAGGCTTAGCAAAGGCCAAATCGATAATTTGTCCAATGAAATCTTAGATGAAAAAATGTGGGAAGAATATGCAGACCTCTCCATGCATGAAGAGTTTTTCAACGCAACGCAATTGTTGTATCAGGCCTATAATGGAAAATTTCCACACCCTCAGGCGGTAATGTTTCAAGTAAAGGTAAACGCTAGTTCAAAAGAGGATTTGTCGGTTTTCAATGATTTTCCAGAAGCCTCATTGATTCGACTTTTGGTAGCGGGATTATCAGAAAACACACTAATCTTCCGTTTATTCGAAGAACACGTAGATGGTCATGAATTTAAAGATGCGAAAGATATTATCTGGCAGCTTACAACTGAAAAACATGATGAAAAAGAGCTTGTATTCAATGTAATCTCTTCATCCTATTGGTTTCATGATTTTAAATATGTTACCTCTTATGAAGGGGAAACGCATGCTGATGTGGTATCCGAAACAAATATTTAGTACGACAATGTAAAGTTTGTCATAGGTGCCATTACTTAATGAATTTTGAGGTTAATGTATTCACGAAAAGGATGTTGCCAATTTTTTCATATCCCTCAAATATTTCAATAGCCTTTTCGGATTTCATCATACTACCATGAAACCCAATCAATGTAAGATCTGCATCAACAGAATACTCATTTATCAAGTCTTTTCTTTTAATACCTGCTTCTAAAGGAAGGACACTAATATTATTTGCAGAAATAGGTAATCGCCCACTCGTGGCTAGTTCTGTTAAATACTCCTGTTCGCGTTTTAAATCCTTTTCCTGGAATGTTGCAAAAATCTTTATCTCGCCCTTTTTCCAGTCAGGATGCCCCAGAATAATATATGAAAGTAAAATCATTAGATTGGCATTCTCATAATCTTCCTTTCGAATCCATATATGGATATATTTCTTATAACCAAATCCTTTGTCAGAACTGGCTAGAATGCACAGATCATATTCAGCAACTTTTAGTAAACTATAGTTTTCTATAATCTCTCCCAGCCATTCCCGTTCTCCCTTTTTAAACTCAAAGAGCATTGTGTTGTTGGGCTGTCCGGAGATGCCCGGTTGCTGTATAGCTTGAGCAATGGCACCTGTATTGGAAGGAGAAACAATTGTTTCCAAAAAGACATTGGATTTACTTGAAGAAGCTATTTTTATAAGCTTCTTCAATTTATTTTCTGCGTTGGTCTTTGATTCATTTGATAAGTACCCTTGCACAAAATGAATATAGGTGCCAAAACCATAACGATATGATATCCATTTCATAATTTCCAAAGCACTATATCTATCGAAACTTTCTTTTGATAAGCATATGACAGCGGGACGCCAGTAATCTTCAGCTGTTTCCTTTTCTGTTTTTTGAAGAAATACCTGCATAGTTCTACTGAATTGGTACATAACACCTTGGAATATTTTGGCCATACCCTTTTTATTATCGCTTCTAAATGTGATATAGAAGTATAGCAAAACCATTACCAATATTGCGGCAAAGGCATAAACAGTATTTATTTTAAACATCAAGTAAATGCACATAATTGCTCCAAAAAAAGATAAATACCATTTAGACTTGAATGAAGGTCTATACGAAGGATCTGCCGCAAAGTGTTGCATAAACGAGATCAAGCACAATGATCCATAGGTTACCATAAAGAACATGGATATAATTTCAGCCACTGCATTAACATCACCCATAAGTACGAATATCAGTGCAATAACACTGGTAAGAATTGTGGCATTTCTAGGTTCATTGTTATTTTTAGCTCCCTTGGCCACCCAATAATTGATAAATCTGTTTGGAAATACTTGATCAGCGCCTATGGCCTGCAAAGTCCTCGGAGCGACCATAAATGAACCCAGTGCGGATGAAATTGTCGCTGCTGCCAACCCAATCGGAATTATTGGTCCCCATAAAGCGATCTGGCTCATAATCAATTGATCATTGACTAAATCTCCCTGACTTGCTGAAGAAGCTAATTTATAGGCAATAAATATATAAACTATCATTCCCAAAATAGTTGCGGAAAGTGTTCCTAAGGGAATAGACTTCTTGGGATCCCGTAAATCCCCTGATAACCCAACTCCAGCAGTCATCCCTGTAAAAGCGGGAAAGATTATGGCAAAAACATAAAAAAAGCCTTTGTCGGTAGATACATTCTTAAATAATTGGGAACTGTCAAAAGCTTCAGAATAGGACGTAGAACCCATAAAAAAAAGCACTAGTGATATGGCAAGAATAGTTACCACTATGTACAAAGCCTTCATCCCCAAATTAGCACCTTTGGACACCATTAACCAAATTATGAGTAACAATGCGGGGATACTAAACAAACGGTTATCGTATAATTCATAACCAAATTCCGAGGCAACCCATGGTTTAATGGCTTCAAACGCCTCTGCGAATGCTATGATATAAAATGCCACACTGATGGCCTGTGAGAGATATAAAGTAATACCAATAGCTGCTCCAATATTAATGCCAAAGGAACGTGAAATGATAAAATACTCCCCTCCACCCTCTACTTTTTGATTAGTAGCAATCTCAGCTAAAGCCATGGCTGTAGCAAAGGTTACCATATGACCTATAAATATGATAAACACAGTCCCAGTAAAACCCACAGAACCAACGGCAAATCCGAAACGCAGGAACATAACGGCTCCTAAAATGGTAGAAATAGCCGTTAAAAATACCGGCAGGGTACCAAATTTAGATTCCGTTGAAGCAAGCGTTTTATCCATAATTGAATTTAAGACAATTTAATGTAATTAGTAACAAATAATTATTCTTGGGCGTTAATCACTTACTTATTTTTATAACTTCAAATTAGTTGTGGATTTTGAAGCTGATACAGATGTCGATGAGCTGGTTAATTTGAAAAATCAGTGCTTAAGAACATCTAGGACACCATACTAATTTAGCCTGTCAGTAGTTTTAAGAGTATTTTGTTTTCTTGAACGTTCAATTTTTTTGCTTCTTTTAAATGCTATTAATCGCTCTGTTGACTTTATCCAAAAGGGACTGATAATTAGGGTAAGCGAAATCAAACTAATAGTGAACTTGTAACCATAACTTTCGATAATGTTCAAACTATAGGCAGACGCACTTATCAAAAAACTCAATTCGCCTATCTGGGCAAGAAGGGCACCACCTAAAAAAGCTTCTTTCCATGGGCATGAGAATAACCGAAGAATTATAGTATTGATTAAGTGATTGGTAATGTACACGGTAAGAATAACTGAGCTCAGCGCAAATACATGTTCGTAGATGAAACTAAAATCCAATTGTAATCCGATACTGATAAAAAAGATAGCCACGAAAAGAACCCTGAATGAATCTAGGGTATCATGAATCCATTGGGCAGCCTTGGATGCATGCATTACCATTCCACCTACGAATGCTCCCAAAGCAGCGGAAAGCCCAAATACTGAGGACACCAATGCTCCACCAAAGCAAAATAAAATGGCAAGAAAAACCTGGAGTTCATGGTCTTTTTCAATGGTTTTTGAAAAAGGTAGATGAATGGTCTTTTTCGAATAAATATAGATGAGCACACCTACGATAATCAGACCACCGACAACCATTGTAATGATATTCTCCGCTGATTCTTCTTTACCAGCAATAGTTGAGGTAATAATTAAGAGCGGCACGATGATAATATCTTGCATCAAAAGTATGCTCAATACATTCTTTCCGATACGTGAATTTATCAAATTATTATCCGAAAGTATTTTGATTATAACTGCAGAACTGCTTAGAGCTATTACAAATCCGATTATAATAGAACGTTCAATACTCCAATCAAAAAAATAGCCAATTCCCAGAAGTATCAAAACACTTGCAGAAACCTGTAAAAATGTACCGATGGCTGCGACCTTCCACTGCTTTATTATTTCAGGCAAGCTAATCTCCATTCCAACGAAGAACAACAGCAGAATGATTCCAATTTCGCCCAAGCGGTCAATTATAATGCTATCCTCTATATATCCCAATCCATATTTTCCTAGGATGGCACCTATTAAAATATAACCGATAATATAGGGTTGCTTTAATTTTTTAAGAAGTAAGCCAACCGCCATAATGACTATGGCCATGATTGAGATAAGACCAATTGTTGGGTCAAAAGTTGCACTGAATGGAATCATCATTTTAAATATTGTCTTGGGAATATATTTTAATAGGTTTTAACCCAATTTCTGTATATCTCAATTAACAGAACTATGAATCAAAGAAAAGATATGTAGATGAATTGTTTGGAAATAAGTTATTGATTATCTGAAAAAAAATTATAGGTCAACATCTTCCTGCTCGTCCTCATTTCCGAATGTTTTAAAATATCCTTCTTCATACTTATATATTGACCAATCTTCTATCACAGATTTTTTTATAAGATAAACCGTTTCATTGAGTAATAATTTTACACGGTCCTCCAATGCGTCATTAAAGCTACTGAAACTCACAATATCGCTTTCTATAAATCCCTGCGGATATTGTTTGGCAATTGCCTGCATAATCTCAGTAGTAATATTCTCAAAATTAACAGCTACTTTCTTCATGGGATTACAATATTTTGGATAATAACAGCCAGATTCCCATATATTCAGGATTAACACAAATACCATTTCAATAGGTAACCTGACAATTTGAAATTAAAACACTAAACGTGGTAAAAATATCAAATTAAGGGAATTGGGACAGCTACCCAGGTAGCTATTAGAGATGAAAAATATAAAAGGATATAATATCCTTTTATATTTTTAAGATTCCCATAAAAAAAAGGATAAGGGCTATCATCTGTTCAGGGGCTGTTGTGGACGTATTACCCCAATACAAAACAATTACCAACAGAAAACTTCCTTCTTTTCAGTTAGGTAATGCTATCGGCGTACAGATTATCGAATAACTTATTAATAAAGACCCAAGCACTTTGATTTCTCACAAAACGAAATACGTCTTTTACTTATTCAGTAAGTTTCAAGCCTACTATAATATTGATGCTAATCTCATCCCCTTCTTCGTCTTCTTCTGTATCCGTGGTATAGGTAATCATAAAAACCTTGCCCTTAAATCCTTCGCCCAATAGGTCAAATTGTGCCAATACATCCTTTTGTGTTTGGGCAAACTCCATAACATACCCATCTTTATCCGTGAAATAATAGATACCTTCCAAATGTTCGTTAAATGTGGCTTTTATTGTTTCTGATTCTTGCGCTACTGTCAGCGTTGACATTGAAGTGATTGCAACTAAAAATACGATGAGTGTTTTCATATTAATTATCGTTTATAAAATTAGTATTGATGCAAGTGGACTGTATTTGTTAAAATCAAAAACATTCCTTCTTACTGCCAATAAATATAGTGGTTTGCGAAAGTTCAAACTGCTACTTAGGTAGCAGTTTTTGCAAAATCCAAAAGGTACATTTGTTGACCACTGAAAGTTGGCTCAATTAGTACTTGCTAAGTCTGTTTTGGCGTATATTCACAGGAAAAACCATTACAATGAATTTAAGGGATGGCGTAAAAAATGCCGATAACGATGTGTCTTTAGAAAGAAATCAACTAGGCTATTTTAGAAAAATTGATAGGTATACTTCGTCTAAAATGGGCTTATTTAAAGTGAATGAATCACTTCTATTTTCAAATTGGTCTTCAGCTGCGCTTGTGCATCCCCACGTACTGAGCCAGAAACCGGCATGGTATTCCCATAATGTACACTTGAACAAACAGGTATGTGCATATTCGCTGTCGCGATACCGTTACTTGGGTCAAAACCTATCCAGCCAGCACCGGAAACAAAAACTTCTATCCAAGCGTGCAATTCATATTGGGGATCTTCTACATCTACATAATAATACCCGCTCACAAACCTTGCGGCTAAGCCAAGGTTGCGTAACAGTTGTATTTGCATCCAACTTAAATCCCGGCAAGAACCTGTTTTGCCTTCAAATGTTTCATCTGGATGAAAAGGGATACCCGTTTCTCTGGTTTCCAAGACGAAATCTTGATGTATCTGTATGGTAAGTTGCGATAAAAAGGAAATGGTGTTTGATTCAACAGTCTTAAGAATTCCCCGTCCATAATCAAGTAACAAACCACTAATTTTGTTCGGTTCCAAATAAAGGGCCAACAAAGGAAGTAACTGCTTGGGGTACTCAAACGGAATTTGATTACAACCTGCCGGGTATATTAAAAAGTTGAAAGGAGTAAAGGGTTTGATTTTGAGCACCGCTTCCGATTTGATGTTGATGTTTTTATGCATCCCATCAAACCAACAAAAATGTACCACATTCCCTTCAGCATCCAACTGTTCTGAAATTCCTGAAGGTACTATTGATAAGTCTAGACGATGTGATTCCATTTCAAGAAACGGCATACTTTTAGGCTTGAACCTTAAATAATGGGGTTCTAGAAATACTTCTTTGGTAAAATTGTACTCCGTTTCGTGAACTATTTTTATTCTCATTTATGCGATACTTAATTGTGTATTGGGTTATTCTCTTCTTTAGGCGAGCTATCCACTAAGGTATCCATTGAACAGATGGACACGATTTTAGTCGTTGCGATAAATGAGCTCCTAAAGCTAATTTTATTGTTGTATTTGTTCGATCTGTGTTATAAAGAAAGAATTATAGAAATGTGTTGAAATCGCATTGAGTCGTTGCTGAAAACCATCAATATATTCATGTAGCCCACTTTTAAAAATATCGGTAATTTCCGCAAATTCCAATTCCGATTTTAGCTTGCCCAATTGTTTTTCAGCACTGGTGCTGAATCCTCCTGAATTTCCTGTAATCGCATACAAAGATTGTTCGGCATGGATAAGGCAGCATAACATAGAACGTGGGAAAGTCTTGTCCAAAATCAAAAACTCTGAAATTTTTAAGGCTGTAAGCTTCCCATATTTTTTGCGGTACATATCATAAGCACTAACAGATTTAAGTAAAGCGGCCCACTGCATTACATCCAAGGGTGTTCCAACGGCATCAGTATTAGTAAGCAAAATGTGGTATTTTACATCGATGACCCGCGAGGTCTTATCTGCACGTTCGAGCAGCTGACCGATCTTACCAAAATGCCATCCGTCATTTCTAGAGATGGTTGCATCGAAAATTCCATATAACAACTGGCAGTCTTCCCTGATTTTTTTGAAAAAACTTCTAGGATCATCGCTTTTCCATCGCTTTTTTTCCAACCCTTTACACACAAAAAAGTAGATGGAATTTATTTGTTCCCATACTTCCTTGGTTATTTCAGGTCGTATGGCCCTCGCATTTTCTCTGGCATTTGTGATACAATTGTAAATGGAATTCGGATTATTTGGATCAAACCCCAAGAAATATATAACTTGTTTTTTATTTACCTTTTGATAAAGGGACTCATACAATGGCCAATCACCAGTAATCACTACCAAGGGTTTCCATTGTTCGATTGTTTCACTTGGGGACTCCAAGGCAAGGTTAAAATTGACATCCATAAATCGGGCATAATTTTCTGCCCGTTCTATGTACCTGTTCATCCAATACATAGTATTCGCTACTCTACTTAACATACACTCTGATTTTATTTGTTATCCAATACCCACGTATCTTTACTGCCACCGCCTTGAGAGGAATTAACAACCAAGGATCCTTTGGTCAGGGCAACTCTGGTCAGTGCACCGGGAATTATCTTAATATTTTTTCCATATAAAACATAGGGCCTTAAATCTACATGCCTACCCTCTATAGTATCTTCGGTCATGGTAGGCACCCTAGAAAGATTGATCATCGGCTGGGCGATATAATTTCTGGGGTTGTTCTTAACTTTTATAGTAAATTCCTCAATTTCTTTTTTCGATGCATGCGGACCTATAAGCATTCCGTAGCCACCTGAACCATCGGTCTGTTTTACTACGAGCTTTCCGATGTTTTCAAGGACATATCTCAGGTCTTGTTCTTCTGCACAGATATAGGTTTTGATATTAGGCAATAGCACTTCTTCGCCCATATAGTATTTAATTAACCTTGGAATATAGGCATAAACGGCCTTGTCATCGGCAACACCCGCACCTGGTGCATTCACAAGAACTACATTGCCTTTCAAATACGCCTCGAATAAACCTGGAGTCCCAAGCAGCGAATCTTTGTTGAAGACCAATGGATCTATAAAATCATCATCTACCCTTCTGTAAATTACGTCTACTTTTTGCAACCCATTTGTAGTAATCATATAAACAAAACTGTTTTTGACCACCAAATCCCTTCCCTCAACCAATTCAGCCCCCATCTGTTGCGCCAAATAAGCATGCTCAAAGTAGGCCGAGTTATAAGTGCCTGGAGTTAAAACCGCTATGGTTGCTGGGGATTCTTGGGTAAGTGATTCCAACATATCCCTCAAATAATGTGAATAATCATGAACCGGACGCACATGCAGTTTTTCGAACAATTCTGGAAAGGTACGTTTGAGTATTTCCCTGTTTTCTAACATATAAGATACACCCGAAGGGCATCTGAGGTTGTCTTCCAATACATGAAAATTTCCCTCCCCGCCTCTTATAAGGTCTGTACCTGAAATATGGCTCCATACATTTTCAGGTGGTTTTAATCCTATACATTCTTTAAGATAGCCTGCACTCGATAGCACCAATTCACGTGGTATGATTTTATCTTTTAACGCCTTTTGATCGTTATAAATGTCATCAATGAACATATTCAAGGCAACTATTCTTTGCTCAAGTCCTTTGGCAAGAAGATCCCAATCAGGCCCACTCACTATTCTCGGAATGATATCTAAGTGAAGAATACGTTCAACACCTTGATTATCGCTGTAGACATTAAAAGTCATGCCTAGGGATAATTGTGCCCTATCGGTTGCATGCTGTAAAAATTCCAATTTATTTCTACTCAACTTTTCAAGTCGCTTTTTAAATAGGTCATAGTTAGGCCGGACCACATTACTGGAATCGAACATTTCGTCATAAAAACCTGTGGTTTCATATTTGGCTAAATCTATCTTTGGCATTTCTCTGATTTTGGATTAACTAAAATGAATGGTAATTCTCTTTAAATATAATCTTAAATAATCGAGATTGGTTAGTGCTATCATTTTGAACTGAAAAATTACTTAATCTTGATTTTAAGGCTACTATTATTTGATTTTCGTGAATATCGACGGTATAATCAACATTCCGTGCTACTTAGGTAGCTGTCTGCGAAATAGTTTGGTAGTACATTACTAGTCTTAACTATGCAATTACAACACTCTTGGACTATAAAAACATCATTGAAAAGGTTTTTCTTGATACGAACAGAATTCCCGAAAAGGGTAAAATGCCCAGTTATATACCCTAGGTAGCCAATGTTGATCCAACCATGTTCGGTGTACACATGATTAACTTGGTCGGAGAGGGTTGGGGAATGGGAAATAATCTAGAAAAATTCTCCATACAAAAGTATTGCCAAAGTATTCTCATTGACGCTTGCCTAAGAAATAGTTGGTGAAAAGATTTGGAAGCGGCTAGATGTAGAGCCCTCGGGAACCAAATTTGATTCGTTACTCTTACTTGAAATCAATAATGGAATTCCCCGTAACCCATTCGTAAATTCTGGGGCTATTGTAATTTGCGACATATTGGTTTCAAACCTGGACAATGCCAAGAAAGAATTTCTAGCATTTATAAGGGATTTAAGTGATATACTTGACCTAAATTACTCAGATAAAATAGCTGATTCGGAAAAAGCACACGGACACCGAAATGTAGCCTTGTGCAACTTCATCAAATCCTTCGGAAATATAAAAAACGATCCAATTGAGGTACTTGACTTTTACTTTGACCTATGCTCGTTAGAGATGAACTACCAGCAACTCGCCCATGCTTTTACCTATTTGGCCAACGGCGGTGTCAAAATTTTAGACAGCTCTAAAATCATATCTAAGAGCCAGTGTAAAAGCATTAATGCGCTTATGCTTACTTGCGGATTTTATGACGAGTCCGGTGAATTTGCATTTAAAGTTGGCTTGCATGGCAAGAGTGGTGTCGGGGGCGGTATTGTGGCGTTATATCCGAACAATTACACCATTGCCGTATGGAGTCCTCCACTGAATCAGAATGGAAACTCCTTTCACGGAATGAAGTTTCTCGAAGAATTCACCACGCAGTCTGAACTTTCCATCTTTTAGCGGCGGTAATGGATGGATTTCTCTCAAAGTCTAAAATGATCGTTTCGGCAACAATAATTCGTGTATGAATGTCATTTTTTCTATCACTTTCCGATTTATTATGAAAGGATAAACATCGGGGATACCCATGGCCCGATTTATGCTGTTTACCGCAAATGATAAAGGCACACAAGTATCGACAATCGTTTCGAAGTCTTTTTCAGTGTACGGGTCAAATGTTGCTTCTGTCTTCATATTTTCCGAAATTTCATTTGGATTTACCTTCAAACGAAAAAAATGAGCCGTCTCCACCATATCCATAATGTGTAAATAATGTGCCCAAGTTTCTGCCCAATCTTCCCAGGGGTGCGATGTCGCATATTTACTTATAAATGATTCTTGCCAATTGTGAAGTGCCCCATATTTATAATAGGTTTGCAAGGCATCACTATAATTAGTTTCCTCATTTCCAAAGATTGCCCTGAACGCTGGTAAGACATTTTGATTATTGAAAATCAATCGATTCCAGAAGTAATGACCTACCTCATGTCTTAGATGTCCGATTAGTGTACGGAAAGGCTCCTGCAACTCTTTTCTTATTTGCTCTCTGGAGACAGAATCTGCCTCTCGAAGCAGTATGGTAATGATCCCATTGGCATGACCGGTCATAATCTCGGGGTTATTCTTTTTGGCAATAAAATCAAAACACAACCCCTCTTTATTAACCATTTTGCTTGGTAGATCAAGACCTATTTTTTGAAGTTGATAGATAAGCCGGTGCTTGGCTACTTCCAAGTTTTGCCATTTTGGAAAATTCTTTTTATCGGAAAGATTAGGGATAGTCCGATTGAGCTGACAAGCGCTACAATAATCATGTTCATCTTCCTTTACCAGTAGCCAGTTGCAGACACCATACTCTTTGTTTTTACAATAATTGTATTCAATTTTTTCGCGATCGGAAATAAGTGAAGCCTTTAGGGGGTCAAAGGTCAGCATTAGACGATCATCGTGACGATAACCGCAGGAATGCCCACAATTTTCACATCTATTGTTTTCGAAAAATAATGGGTGATTACAATGACCACACTCAAAAACTTTCATAAATCTTACTTTAGAATCGAGTCACGGCCTAATAAATTATTTATACAATTACCATTCTTTTCCCTCATGGACGAACTTGAAATATAGAACCGACTATTTCTCGTTAACAAAGATGGTACATATTTTTCAAAAGAACTGCCTACTATAAGGCTATTGATATTATTGGTTAAATATGGATAGTATAATTAACATTCAGTGCTACTTAGGTAGCGGTCAATAGAACACTCTAGTTGTACCTTCCGATTCTTACTTCTGCTATAAAACCTGATAAAATGCCTTTAAAAGATTTATTCGAATCATCTGATCACAGTAATAATGTAGCTCATTTTTCGGCTATAGTTACCATCGCATTAAGTGATGGGGAAATCAATGAAAAAGAAGAGGCCAGCTTATTGCGATTTGCAGATAAATTGGACATTTCAATTGAAGAATACGAACATATTCTTAAACATCCTGATGTATATGCCATTCACCCCTGTAATACAATAGAAGAGAGGCTGCACCATATTTACGACCTTTTCAAAATCATCTATGCCGAACACTATATTGATGTTGCTGAAGAAAATTTAATTCGAAAGTATGCTATAGGCCTTGGCTGTACTTCTGAAAATGCCAAAATAGTTATCCGAAAATCAATTCAAATATTTGGTGGAGGTCTTGCTTTTGAGGATTATCAACATCTGCTTGATAAATTATTCTTTATCTGAATTTATAAGGTTTGGTTGACTATGGACTTCAAACTTCATTATTCGAAAATCTTAGGTAAATAAATGGGGTTTTTGGAATAAATGGATTTCCACCAATAAATAAAAAGCATAAAATAATTTGAAAAGTATGACAAAAATTCGCTGCCTAATTTAAAATATGTCAAATACTTACGTGAGTTAATATTGCATAATTGTATACAAATCAAATAAGAAATAGTAGTTCTCTAAATGGAATATCTAATAGTTACAGTTTTAGTGATTTTATCGGCCTGCTTTAGTGGTTTAACCCTTGGTTTTTTTAGCCTGAACTTATCTTCGCTTGAACGTAAAGTGAAGCTTGGGGATGCTAGAGCAATAAAAATCTATCCGATTCGTAAAAGAGGCAATCTGCTTTTATGCACTTTACTAATTGGCAATGTCGCCGTAAACTCCGCTGCCGCCATTTTTCTTGGAGAAATCGCTAGTGGTTTGGTTGCGGGGGTAATTGCGACCGTGCTTATTGTAATTTTTGGAGAGATTATACCGCAAGCTTTCTTCTCACGGTTTGCACTTACCCTAGGGGCTAAAACAGTTTGGCTTGTTAAAATATTCATCTTTTTACTATATCCACTTGCCTACCCCTTATCACTGGGGTTGGATAAACTATTGGGAGAGGAATTACAGACTATTTGGAGCAAAAGGGAAATCAAGGAAATTATTAAAAACCATAAAAACAACGAAAACTCGGATATCGATAAGGATGAAGAACGAATTTTATTAGGGGTTTTATCTTTTTCAGAAGCGATAGTAGAAAAAATTATGACCCCCAGAAGTGTACTTTACACCTTAGCGAAAAATACCTTTTTAGATAAATCCAGATTAAATGATATTAGAGATAAAGGATTTACCAGAATTCCTGTTTATGAAACTAGAGAAGACAACATAATTGGAGTGCTATATGCCAAGGATCTTATTGGGCTTTTTACCGAGACAAAAACTGTTGGTGAAATGTTGACTGATAGAAAACCTATTCTAGTGAAGGATTCCATGTTACTGGATAATCTTATGAATCACTTTATCAAAGCAAAAGTACACATCGCTATAGTCTATGATTCTTTTGGCACTTTTACAGGGATTGCCACTTTGGAAGACGTTATCGAAGAGATTATAAGAGTAGAAATTGTAGATGAGCTGGATAAAACTGTTGATATGCAACAGCTTGCTTCAGAACTATCAATACCAAACATCTTGAAAGAGTAGCTATCGGTTTTTAAATATTTTAAAAAGAATACTTTATGGCACTCTATAATTTGCAAGCTACTCAGAAAGTATTTTTTTAGACACTATAGTCTTTATAAAACATATAACATTCTGTTCGTATTATCATGCTTCGTTAGCGAACTGACCTTATTCAATCTAAACTTAGCTATAATTTAGAACTAAAAATTAAAACATGAAAATTGTAATCCTATCCCAAAATCCAAATTTGTATTCTACCAAACGTCTTATTGAGGCAGGAACTAAAAAAGGCCATGAAATGCAAATCATTGATCATTCAAAATGTGACATCATTATCGAAAGAAAAAAACCTGGACTCATGTATAAAGGAAAAGAAATAGAAGGTGTTGACGGAGTTATTCCACGTATTGGATCTTCTATTACTTTTTATGGCACAGCTGTAGTACGTCAATTTGAAATGATGAAGGTTTTTTCTGCTGTGGAATCACAGGCGCTAGTGCGTTCTCGTGATAAATTGAGAAGCCTTCAAATTTTATCAAGAGCTGGCTTAGGACTTCCCAAAACCGTTTTTAGCAATTATTCCAAAAATGTGAGTGCGGTTATTGACCATGTAGGTGGAGCACCTGTAGTAATTAAACTCTTGGAAGGTACACAAGGTCTTGGCGTAGTATTGGCAGATAACAGAAATTCAGCAGAATCTATTCTTGAAGCTTTTAATGGCTTACAAGCACGAGTTATTGTACAGGAATTCATCAAAGAAGCCATGGGTGCAGATATCAGGGTCTTTATTGTTGACGGTGTTGTGGTCGGTGCCATGAAGCGCCAAGGTAAGGAAGGTGAGTTCAGGTCTAATCTTCATCGCGGTGGTTCTGCAAACATTATAGAACTTAGCGATGAAGAGGAAAATGCAGCTCTCAAAGCCGCCAAAGCCATGGGTCTTGGGGTTGCTGGAGTAGATCTATTACAATCAGCACGAGGACCTCTAATCTTAGAAGTAAATTCTTCACCAGGCTTGGAAGGCATTGAGGAAGCTACTGGAAAAGATATCGCGGGACAAATCATTAAATATGTTGAAAGAAATGCAGACCACTAACATTGAAGTATTAGGGAAAGCCATTTCTTTAGGAAAAGGGTTACAAATAAATTTGGATATTGCAAAACTTCACACTCGTACAAAAATTGAAGTCCCTATTATTATTGAAAGGGCAAAAGAAGCTGGCCCAACAATTTTAATTACTGGAGGTATTCATGGCGACGAAATCAATGGTGTGGAAATTGTAAGGCAAATAGTGGCCAAAGGATATAACAAACCTCATAAGGGTATGGTAATCTGCATTCCGGTTGTAAATATTTTTGGTTTTATAAGTCAGACTCGACAGTTTCCAGATGGGAGAGATTTAAATCGAGTATTTCCTGGAACTAAAAGAGGTTCTCTAGCAAGTATTTTCGCCTATCATCTAATGAAGGAAATTGTACCTCTAGCAGATTATTGTTTAGATTTTCACACTGGAGGGGCAAATCGTTTTAATGCCGCACAAATACGAATAAATCAAGGAGATGAGGAAAGTCTAGAGCTTGCCAAAGTTTTTGGAGCTCCATTTATTATAAAATCAAAACGTAGAGAGAAATCATACAGAGATTCAGCCATTAAATTAGGTAAAAAGGTCTTGTTATATGAGGGAGGGAAATCTTTAGATTTGGATAGATCCATAACTCGAATTGGAGTTAACGGCGCCTTAAACCTGATGCATCATTTGGGTATTAGAGACTTTAGCAAGGAACTTAAAAAAAAGGCTGAAACAAAAATAAAACCAGCCATTATAGTAGAAAAATCTAAATGGATAAGGGCTCGTTATTCTGGTATATTTCGTACTGCGGTGGTACTTGGAAAGCTGTACAATAAAGGAGATAAAATTGGGAGCATCTCAGATCCTTTTGGGTATTTTGAAAGAGACGTAAAGGCTCCAAACAAGGGGTACGTTTTTTGTAAAAATCATGCTCCGATTGTTAATAAAGGAGATGCTATTATTCACATGACAATTGAAAAATAATTGTGAGATTCAAGGAAATATTAATATAATATCTGAAAGATTTGGAATTAAAAAACCTGAAAATAATTGGAAGCGTAGAATGGTGTGCATTTAATCAATTAAAAATACCAGCTATTCGCGCAAGAATTGATTCTGGAGCAAAGACTTCATCTATTCAAGCAACGGAAATCAAATTAATCAAAAAAAATGATGAAGACTGGGTTCGCTTTGTTGTATATCCGTTACAAGGAAATAGTAATATTAAGGTAAACTGTAGAGCTAAATTAGTAGGTAAGCGATCAATTAAGGGGTCTTTTGGGATTTCAGAAGAAAGACTAATTATTAAAACTCCAGTTACCATTGGCGAAGATACTTTTGATATTGAACTCTCTCTGGCCAATCGTAATACTATGGAGTTTAGAATACTCCTTGGGCGTGAAGCTATAGCCAATCGTTATATTATTAATCCGGGAGTCAAACACCTGCAAAAAAAATATTTAATAAAAGAGGTCAACGCTAAATATAAATCCCAAACAAAGGATAAGTCAGATTCAAAAAAGATGATTGATTAAACAACCATGTCATCTTACTTGAAATGATTTGAATTTAATAATTTAAAGAATGAATTTCAAAGTAACAGATATTTTTAAACCACATAAAACTATGGCAAGATTTGTGAAAAAACGTAAAGAAGATATAGGTCGTGCTCCTGATGACATGTTCTTTCGAGGTGAACAAAAGATGGATGAAGTTTTGCTCCGTCTCGTTGATTTTGATGCTGAAAATCTACAAGAAAAAACAGTTGAAAAAGTCCGCACCATCCTTGAACTTCAAAAAACAGCTACTGTAAGTTGGTTCAACGTGGACGGTCTACATGAAGCGACAATTATCGAAGAAATAGCCGAAGGGTTCCATTTTGACAAACTTGTTCTTGCAGAAGTTATGGATGTTCATGCTAGACCTAAGGTTCAGGAATTTAGCAACTGTATTCTACTTTCAATAAAAATGTTACAACAAAACGAAGATACTGGTCATATTTCCGTCGAAAATTTAAGCATAATTATCACCGACACGGTATTGTTATCATTTCAAGAAAAAAGAGGAGACGTTTTTGAACCTGTAAGAGAACGGATTCGAAATCAAAAAAAGCGAATTAGAACTGGTGGAACAGATTATTTGGCCTTTGCTTTATTAGATATTGTAGTTGATAATTATATTTATATCATCGGTGTTCTTGGAGAAAAAATAGAAACACTAGAAGAAACCTTATTACAGGAGCCAAGAAAAAGTGTCATTGACGAAATTTATACCTATAAAAGGGAAATGAATTTCTTAAGAAAAAACATAAGTCCTGCCAAGGAAATGATTTTGGCTTTATCTAAAGTGGAATCAGAGTTGCTCAATGAAAGTACCAATATCCATTTTAAGGAACTATTGAACAACATTCATCAAGCTATCGATTCGTCAGAAACGTATCGTGAAATTCTCTCTGACCAATTAAATATTTATCATACAACAATCAGTAGCAAGTTGAACGACGTCATGAAGTTTTTGACTATCTTCTCGGTCATCTTTATTCCGTTGACCTTTATTGCAGGAATATATGGTACTAATTTCGATGTTCTCCCTGAACTGAAATTCAAATACAGCTATTTTATTATGCTGGGAGCAATGCTATTGATCGCTATTGGAATGCTTATGTATTTTAGAAAGCGAAAGTGGCTTTGAAACAATTTTAATATCAAACTAATTGCAAAAAAGCAGTTAAAAAAAATAGTATGGAAATATTAAAAGAATTTTTGGAATTTGAGTTGATTACTTTAGGAAAGAATACAATACGTGTTTATACTTTAATGAATATTGTATTCATTTTCATGATTACAAAATTAATATTATGGTTCATTAAGAAAACGCTTTTTCGTAAACGTAAGTTTAAAAAACTTGACAAAGGGAGTGCTTATGCCTTATTTCAAATCATTAGATATGTAATATGGGTAATTGCAGTGGGGCTTATTTTAGAAACTATTGGTGTTAAAGTAACTGTATTAATAGCCGGTTCTGCTGCTTTACTTGTTGGTATAGGATTAGGATTACAGCAAACATTCAACGATGTCATATCAGGAATAATCTTACTTTCAGAACAATCCATAAAAATAGATGATGTCTTGGAAATAGATGGCGATGTTGTAATGATTCAAAGTATTGGATTAAGAACATCCAAAGGCCTAAACACAAATGATATTTCCATTATAATTCCAAATTCATTAATTACGACCAATAAAGTAATAAATTGGAGCCACCAGACAAAGAAAACCCGCTTTAGAATTGATGTTGGTGTTGCTTATGGCAGCGATGTGGATTTAGTTATAAAAATTTTGGAAGAAAGTGCTTTTGAGCATCCAGATATATCTGACAGGGAACTAACTGAAGCACGATTGGTAAATTTTGGAAATTCATCATTGGATTTTCAAGTTTTGTTTTTTAGCAAAAATATATTCAGGATAAATAGAGTAAAAAGCGATATCCGTAGAATTATTAATCAAAAATTTGCTGAAAACAGGATCGCTATACCCTTTCCTCAAATGGACGTAAATGTTAAATCAAATGCTATGCAAAAAAGTAATACTGAAAGATGAGGCTAGTTATGAAATGGAAAACATTATTTTGAGTACCTGTATTGAAGTGAACGTGATTACAACTAAGTTTGGTTAAATATTAAAATAGTCTTTGACAAATTCCTCCGCAGCAGTATCGTTCCTTTTATTTCCTATCCGAAGTATACTTAAAAATTAGTGTAGGTGTCTCTATTTTGGTCAAAAGACTAAGTACCGTGCTGGAATCAATAATTCTCTGCCAAAAATTCCTCCTATGGGTTGTTAGTCCTAAACAATTATAATCAGGATCAAGAGTATCAACCTGTTTACGAATGAAATCCTCTATTACTTCTTCTTTTCGTAAATAAAAAGCGTTCGTAATGCCAATTTCTGCCATTAAATACTTAATCCATTTCTGCTGGTCCAACGTATCCTGATGTGTTGAAAAATGAATGATATCAATATGCATAGATTTAGGGAAATTGTTCGATAACCATTGAATATTAGCGTAGTCGTCTTGTTTGAAAGTTAAGAAATAAGCCAATTTTTCGATAGGTTCGTAAGAGTGATTTTCAGGAATAAGCAAAGTTGGAACCTCCGCAATATTTAGAAATATTTTTTAAAAAATTTCATTCTCCTCAATTCTATACTTTTTAAATATGGCTTGTCGAGCAATAATTAGATCAATTCTTTCCTCATTAATAAATGACTTGAGGGTAAGTTCAATATTACCTCGCACTAATTTGAATGCTATCCAGCTTGAATCTATAAGTCCTTTTGTGTTTTGCAGAACAAATGTCTCCAGTTCCTTTTTTTTTGAAGAAACTGCTTGATTAGCAAGTATTCCAAATTTGTTTACGTAGTAAGATGATGAAAGGAATAATGGATCATTATTCGGTTCAATTTTAAGAATGTGTAAACGTAATTCCAAATCTCTGCACAATTTACTTGCATAACGCAATAACGGAACCGAGTGTCCGTCCAAATTTCCTATGAGTAAGACATGTTTCATGCAAAAACTTATATAAATGGCCTTCTATTTAGTAGTCCATTTGAGGTTAATAAAACAATTATCAGGGATTCTTCCTAAATAACAATATAGTCAATATTCCATAAACGATCTTAGGCCCGATATTTTATTTGGATTGAAATAGGTTAAGATTATCACCTTTACCGTGCAAAGGCTTAAAAGTATTAATTGAGCTTCGAAAGATTAAAAAAAGGCTCCTTTGTTTGGGGATATAGTTATGTTTATACTATAATAAATTGGGGTGATTATTAAACAATAGAGGCAATCGAAATGCTTAAACAATGGAAATTGTCAGGATTCCAATTTTGAATATTAACCGTGATTCGAAGTCCGAATCGGAAAATTCGAAATAGTCTGGCATATCTTCGACAATGCCTTACTATTTGTATGTGTAGGAAATCATTTGTTTAAGATTGCAAATAATTGCGTCCAGTAAAAGGAACGTTTTATAGAGCCTTTTCTACACGATAAAACGATGACTTGGAAATCCTTGCTCGTTTGCAGGCCACTTTAATAGGTAAGTTTTTGCACACGTAATCAGAAGTTTCCAATTTTGCGATACTATCCAACTTTCCCAAATATTTTTTACGGGTAAACGTCCGTTTCCTTGCCTTGACCTCTACCTCATCCAATTGAACCATATCAGGGACTGATCTGAAGGGTTCGGCGATGCCTTCTGAAGTGCTTTTCGATGGAGGCGTAGGATAAACCAATGCCTTGATTGCCCCGATATGTGCGATACCTCGAACATCCCCCCCCTCGGAAAGTACCAGGCCTGTTTTCATTTTCTACCGTTCTGTAGTTAGTACGTATTTCAAAAGCATTCGAATTTGGATACCTGGCACATGACGACGGTCATTTTTAAAAGTTGTTTCCAGCGCTATTTTTGTTAAAAAATTTACATGGACGATTTTTCTTCGTTACTATTCGGTAAAGAATCGTGGTTGGCCTATTTGGTTCTTCCTGTTATTTCTATATTATTCGGGGTGTTCTTAAGTTGGGTTTTTTTTACCATCTTAAAGTTCCGTAGCAAACGAAAACCATCCATTTTAATAGAACAATTGCTACAACGGTTGAAAAGGCCCGTTTACATTTTACTTCCTTTGTTGTTGCTATATCCGTTGTTCTCTTATTTTGAGTTAAGCGTTTTTTGGCATAAAGTAATTGAAGGGGTATTGATTTTAAACTTTGCTTGGCTATTGATCGTCGTGTTAAGGGCATTGGAGGAAGTGGTCAAAGAAAGGTTCGAGATCAAAGAAGAACATAAGGCCAAGGATCGTAAAGTATTGACCCAGTTGAGGTTTATAAAAAGTATGGCCATCATAATCATCATCACGCTTACCATTGCCTCGATTTTATGGAACATTCCCGCTGCACGTAAATTGGGTGAGGCGATATTGACCTCGGCAGGAATTATGGGGATAATTATCGGCGTTGCCGCCCAAAAGTCCATCTCCAATTTGGTTACGGGCTTTCAAATGGCATTTACTCAACCCTTGAAAATCAATGACGAGGTAGACATCGAGGGCGAGTTCGGTACTGTCGAAGACGTTACCCTGACTTATGTCGTGGTCAAAACATGGGATTGGCGTCGACTGATACTACCCCTCAACTATTTTAGCGATAGGCCTTTTGTGAACTGGAGCTTTAATTCAAAAGACATTGTCAATTCCGTTTTCTTTTATGTGGATTATAGCTTTCCTGTGGCCGAGCTTAGAAAAAAATTCATGGAGGTATTAGGAGAGAATAAACTTTGGGATAAAAGAGTGGCCGACCTATTGGTAACTGAAATAGGTGATAGAACTATGCAACTAAGGGCGACTTTCAGCACCAAAAATGCTACAGCGGGTTGGAACCTTCGATGCGCCATTAGGGAAGAACTGATGGAGTTCATACAAGAAACCTACCCCGATGCCCTACCAAAATTGAGAAGGACGGATATGGATGAGGTGTGAACAGTTTGTCCTTCTGGACTTACTTTATTTAACTAACTGGACATAAAGTTAAGAACGTATATTCTGTTCAAATTAACTTTGAAAAATGTCAAGAGAAAAAACGGTGGAGGTATATTTAATTGCCAAGATAGTAGTGGAATCAAGAGTTATAGCTCATATGAAGTTCCCCGTAATTTGGAAGAGAATAGCTCCGAAATCGGCTACTAAAACATACCTCCACCGTTTTTCCTCTTTTTGAAAGTTCCGTAAAACGAACGTTTTTTAGCACATCGGCTTTCTTCTCCATCCGTTCTTTTAATCCGCCTTTTTAGGGAACCGTGAATCAATAATAAAATGTTAAATAATATCTCATTAGTGTGACATTTATTATTTTTGTCTCACTATTGAGACATAATGAAGGATACCAAAACAAAAATTATATCGGCTGCAATAAATGTCCTTGGGCAAAATTCTTCTGCCTCGATGGGAGAAATTGCAGAATCAATAGGCCTTAACAGAAGGACACTCCACAGATATTTTAAAAGTAAATCTGAACTTATTAATGACATTATTCGCTATGCCAGTGGTACTTGTTTGAATAAAACCAGAGAATCGATTCAATCCTCCAATGACCCGATTGATCAGCTTAAAGCTATGTTTTTAAGTGATATTAATAGCGGCCGTCAATTTCGGTTTTTATATAATTACAGAGATGGTTATCACGGAATGGAGGAAGAATCTCCGGACTTCAAAGAAATGATGGACATTTTTCGAAATTTATTGGAAACTCTTCACACTAAAAATCTGCTATCCCCGCGACTAACGTTAGATTGGATAGAAAGTTTTTATTTCTCAACAATTGACGCAGCAATAAATCTAATTCTTGAAGATGAATCCAAAGAGAAAGAGATTGTTGAAATGGCTTGGGTATCCTATCTCAATGCCATTGTCATTCCTTCAAGAAAAACCTTAGTGACGGCAAATGATACATAGAAAATTTATAAAACAGATGATCAAATCAAAACACAATAATATATGGAAGGTACAATGAATTTTGAATTAGCACTTATGGGCTTGGCCATTCACATTTTGATATGGAACAAGCTGCCAGATTGGGGTACTTGGTTTCCTAAAATGATCGCATCATTGCCAAGGCCACTTCGGCAACTATATGAAGGTTGGCAATGTCCTTATTGCTTTGGATTTTGGGCAGCTCTTGCCCTCCATGGGTTTACAGGTATACAGACGCTGCCAGCTTTATCAAGCTTACCGAACTTAGGTATTGTTGGATTACCAATAGCATGGTTTTTGGATGCACTTGCCACGGCTACATTGATTTACTTTGGCAGTCATACTTTGGGCACCTTGAGTTGGGGGGCCGCTAAGGGTTACTTTGCTGCACAAGAATTCAAAGCGAGTCTCACTAATGCAGATGAAAAACAGAAAGATTAGCGTAAAATAACAATATGATATCTAGAAGAAAACTTACTCTAAATAACATTAAATACCCAAATCATTAAGAGTATGAAAAGTAAAATGATAGAACAAAGATGCAGCTTTAATACACAAAGGCTTACGGTCGGAAGTTGGACTAAACAGATTGTGGGACCCGAGTCCGAAAATAACTTTGCAAAAAAAGTAATTGAAATATTGACACCCAAGGTTACAAAAGCATTGCCCGCTGGATGGCAAAACATTAAATCAATATTAGATGCACAGCAATGGATAAAGGAACGGGATGATGAGGGTCATTTTGTAACAATCCAACTTTTGTCTACAAATGAAATATTTGGTTTCATTTTTCTCTACGAATCGGATTCAAAACTTAATTACTATGACCTACGTTTTGGCTATCTCTTATCAGAAAAAGTTTGGGGTAAAGGTCTTGGAACAGAATTAATTCAAGGTTTAATAAAATGGTGTAAAGAGGCAGGAGATATTAAATCAATTTCAGGTGGAGTAGAAACTGACAATGTTGGCTCAATTAGAGTATTGGAAAAAACTGGGTTTACTGCTTCAACGGTAGATAATTCGACAGAACAAGTCGTTTTCTATGAGTATCAATTCGACATTGAGGAAGCGTAGTTCTGGATTATCTGAAATTTCGAAAGTCTAAATGAACGGTTGTTATCATACAATTGAAGGTGTCCTTTAAAACGAACCTTTTTTAGTACTCATTAAAATTAAACTCGTCCCAAATACTTACCCCAAAACTTTGCGCATGGATCCTGTGCGGTTTTTGTAGTGTTCCGGCAGATAAGCGTCCCTGCCCGCTTTTGGCGGGAAGCAAAAACCGCATAGGGCGCACCTTGCTTATGTGCAACGAGGGTTGTTTCTCT